>CAMGDK010000001.1 GCA_946042285.1 uncultured Clostridia bacterium
GTACAGCTATATAACAAAGCAGTCATTTCTAACGATAAAAGAAATGGCTGTTTTTTGTTACTTTTAGTGTATTTTATTTCCCCGGAGATTTTTCGTAATCAATAGGCCGTCGGTTCAAGTCCGATCACCAGCTCCAAAAAAGGACTGATGGTTTTCCATTAGTCCTTTTTAGTTAATATATTTTTATTTTCGTAGTTCTCTCTTGAGTTGCCATGAACATCGCAAATGACTAAATGATGTGTTGAGAATGCTGAAATCAAAAAATTGCGGCACTAATTCATCACCGATACCGTTATACTTAATAATAAATCAGTTCTCAACTGTCAAAAGGTAAAGAATTAGTAAATATAAGCTTATCAAATAACTATTTGTGCATTGACATAATTTACAAAGCTGTGATAAATTATATTAGTAATAGGTATATCAACGGAGGATTTTATAATGAAAATAACAGTAATCGGCGGTGGCGGAGTCCGCTCAATGTTCTTGGCGAAAAGCATTGCACAAAAGGCGAAACGCCTGCATATTGACGAGCTTTGCTTTATGGATAACAACAGTGAAAAATTAAGAATATACGGCGGTATGGCTAAGCATGTTGCAAATCTTCTTTGCCCTAATCTTGAATTCAGCCTGACAACAGATGCGGTAGAGGCTGTTAAAGACGCTGATTATGTTATCACAACAATCCGTGTAGGTGAGGACGATATGCGTGCAAGGGATGAGCGAATCGCACTTAACAAAGGTGTTCTCGGGCAGGAGACGACAGGCGCGGCAGGATTTTCTTTTGCCATGCGCAGTATTCCCGCACTTGCCGAATACTGTGAGCTTATAAAGAAATATTCAAAGCCTGATGTTAAGGTGTTTAATTTCACAAATCCTGCCGGTGTCGTTTCTCAGGCTTTGAGGGATATGGGATATGACTTTACCTACGGTATTTGCGATGCGCCGTCAGGTATGCTTCGCTCGTTTGCACTTTTGTATAACGAAAGTCCAAACAGCATTTCGGGCGAGGTTTACGGACTTAATCATCTGTCATATTTCAAGAGCATTACTCTCAACGGCAGAGATATTATGAATGACCTTATTGAAAATGATGAGGCGTACGCTAAAACCGATATGCGCTATTTTGAAAAGGAGCTGTTGCGTGACCGAAAGAGTATTTTAAACGAATACCTTTACTATTTTTATTATCGCGAAAAGGCGGTTGAAAACATTTTAAATGCACGGCAAACCCGCGGCGAGCAAATCAGAGATATAAATATAAGCATGACTGCCGAGCTCTCAAAAATGGATATTGAAAATGATTTTGAAGGTTGCCTTGAGGTGTTTAATAAATGGTATGGCATGCGTGAGGGTAGCTATATGGCGAGCGAAACAGGCGAAAGGCGCACAACACCTTGGCATTTTGATATTTACGAGGAGGACGACGGCGGCTACGCAGGTGTGGCACTTAAGTTTATTGAAACTGCACAAAGCGGTGAAAAAGGTACAATGATTATGTGCATACCAAACGAAGGATCAATCGAAGGTCTTAATGACGATGATGTTGTTGAAATTACCTGTGATGTTGACAAAAACGGTTGTACTCCTCATCATATCGGTAAGGTGGACGAGCAAAATTTTGAGATTATTCGCAGAGTGAAAATATATGAGCGTCTTTCATCAAAGGCTATCAGGGAAAGGGACAAGGCGTCTGCCGTGCAGGCACTTATGCTTCATCCGTTGGTTAATTCATATTCCTTGGCAAAGGAGCTTGTTGATGAGTATATTGCTCACAATAAGGATTACATTGACGGCTGGAATTGAGCGGAATTTGAATTGATTTAGTTGATGTTACCTGTTTTTACATATTTTGCAGGAATTTATGTTTATAATGCCTGTGGGATGTGTAAAAATATGAATGTTAAAGCAAGAAACAGAAAAAAATTAAAGATAAAATTTAACAAAAGCAGTGCAGAGTTGAATTCTGCTTTGCCGTGGTTAAAGAGAATCGGTTGGGGGATAATCGCCTTTTTTATGAGCTTTTCGTCGCTCGTGGGAGGCTGTTGTCCCTTTGCTGTTTCGCTGATTACCGCATCAAGCAAAATGAATGTTGCATTTGCCGCAGTCGGAGCAGGCATCGGATACATATTTTTTTGCGATGATGAGCAGGCGATAAGATATTTCAGTGCCGTAATTATATCTTCGATCTCGACATTTATAATGACGATTCTTAACAACAAAAAGGATGCCGTATTGCCTATGATTATTTCGGCGCTGTCTGTGATGTCAACAGGCTTTGTTATGAATTTAAGGCTTGGCGCAGGTGCAGGTGAGTATGCACTTATGCTTGGTGAGAGTGTGCTTGCAGCAGGAGGAAGCTATTTTTTCTATAAAGCAGTTAGCTGCGATATGCGCCGACTGAAGCTTAAGGCATTATCGGTCAGTGATTTGACCTGTGTGTTGATTTCCTCGGCAGTCGTTTTGTCCGGATTGTCCTTCGTGCAAATCAAAGGAGTATCTCCGGCAAGGGTGGTTGCGGTATTTGCAATATTGTCAACGATTCGCTACGGCTCGCAGCGCTGGTCAATGATTGTTGCACTGTGTCTTGGATTTGCTTTAGGTATCAGCAGGGAGAACAGCCTTTTTCTTTTGGGAGCCTATGCTTTTTCTGCCTTGCTTTCAAGCTTGTTCACATCGTTTTCAAGTCTTGGCGTGGGTGTCAGCTATTGTTTATCAATGACATTTTTTGCAATAGCAGCCAATATGGGCAGCTTTTCCGTATGCTGTGTGGTTGAAAGCATTATCGCGTCTGCCGTGCTTGTTTTGCTTCCTGATATTGTTGCCGACAGGCTAAACGAGCTTTGGGAGGGAGGTGCGGATATTGCACCCGAGGGCAGCCTGCGGCAAAGCCTTGTCGTGCGACTTCGCCTTGCATCCTGCGCAATAGCACAGGTCAGTGAAAGTGTAAGGGATGTCAGGGAGCGAATAAACAGCATTGGAAATGTAAATCCGGTTGACAGCGAGCTGAGAATGGTAGCCTCCGATCAGTTCTTTTCCATTTCGGAAATGCTTGAGGATTTAGCCTTTGAGTTTGACGAGGCGGAAAGCTTCGATTGCAGGTCGGCAGGTAAGATCAGAAGAATGCTTGGTGAGTATAACATCTACCCCGAAAACATCTCTGTAATAGTTGATAAATTCGGCAGATACAGGATCGAGATACTTGCACCAAAGGGTACAAAGGGACTTGATAATCCAAAGGTCAGGGGAGAGCTTTGCAAAATATGCAAAAGAGAGCTTGACACACCGAAAATCAGCTTTTCTTCGGCAGGTGTTGTGATGATTTGCACGGAAAAGCCTAATTTCAAAATGAGCATCGGATTCTCGCAGTATTGTGCAGAGGGCAAGCTTTGCGGAGATACAATTAAGACTATAAATGACAGCCGAGGTCATACGATTTTGATAATAAGCGACGGCATGGGTAAGGGCAGTCGTGCTGCACTTGACGGTGCTATGGGCGCAGGACTTTTGTCAAAGCTGCTTTGTGCCGGCTTTGGATTTGATGCTTCTCTCAAGGTTGTCAACAGTGCGCTGCTTGTTAAAAGCAGTGAGGAAAGCCTTGCTACACTTGATTGCGCAAGCATTGATTTGTTCACGGGTAAATGTGAATTTTACAAGGCGGGCGCACCGAAATCGTATATTTTGAAAAACGACAGGCTCACTAAATGCGAGCTTTCATCAATGCCGGCGGGAATTTTAAGGGGAATTGAGTTTGCAAAGCGTACAACGGTTTTGTGTGCAGGTGATGAGCTTGTGATGCTGTCGGACGGTGTTACGGACTCCGGCGATGAATGGCTCGATGAGTTTATTGAAGACTGTAACGCAGCGAGCGCTCAGGAAAAGGCACAGGCAATCTTGGAGCAGGCGGTCGAGCATGGCGACAAAAATCATTTGGACGACATGTCGGTTATAGTTGCCAGATTGATGTAATATATATAAAATAATGCTTGACTTTTTCGTTAAGTGTGGTATTATAAACACGGTAAGTTTATTAGTCTCAAGTGAGAGTGGACCTCGGGTCCGCTCTCTTGTTATTATTAGGGAGGTTTTTGTTTGGCAGGAAAGAACAGTACAGTTGAGCGTGTATATGAAATAGTCGAGCCTTACGCAAAGGAGCTTGGACTTGAGCTTTGGGATGTAAGATTTGCCAAGGAGGGCTCCGATTGGTACCTTAGAATATTCATCGACCGTGAAGGCGGAGTTTCGATTGACGATTGTGTTGATTTAACACATGCAATCACAAAGCCGCTTGACGATGCGGATCCGATTAAGCAGAGCTATACTCTTGAGGTCAGCTCGCCCGGCATAGAAAGAGAGCTTATTACCGACGCTCACTTTAACAGGTATATCGGTGCAAGGGTTATGCTGAGGCTTATAAGACCGATTGATAATGTGAGGGACTTTGCAGGCACTCTTGAGGGCTATGATAACGGCTTGATTTCATTTAGAACGAAGGATGATAGACTTCTTGAAATTAACAGGAAGGACACATCTTATGTTAAGCTTGACGACTTCAACTTTGAAGATTTCAACGCAGAGCTTGACTGATTATAATAAACAGAAATTCACAAAGAATATATATGTTGAAAGGATGATAGGAAAAATGAGTAAGGAATTTTTTGAAGCGGTTAGGCTTATCGCAGCGGAGAAGGGTATTACCGAGGAATATCTTTATGACAGGATTTCTGCGGCAATCATCGTAGCTGCAAAGCACGATTACAACGGAAAGGATATTGTTCACTGTGACATTGATCCCGACAAGCAGAAAATAAAGGTTTATGTCAGGAAGAATGTTGTTGAAGAAATTGAAGACGAGGATACGGATTTAACACTTGAGCAGGCACAGGCTATTCGTAAGTCTGCAAAGCTCGGCGGTACAATCGATATTCCTCTTAAGACAAAGGATTTCGGCAGAATTGTTGCACAAACAGCAAAGCATGTTATCCGTCAGGGCATTCGTGAGGCTGAAAGAGGTCAGCTTATCGAAGAATTCAAATCAAAAAATCAGGAGCTTATCACTGCAAAGGTTGACAGGATTGATCCGATTACAGGTAATGTAACTCTTGAAATAGGCAAAAATCAGGCTATTCTTCCAAAGGCTGAGCAGGTTCCGGGCGAGGTGTTTGTTGAGGGATCAAATGTTAAGGTGTTCGTTGTTGATGTTAAGGAGTCTGCAAAGGGACCGAAGATTATGATTTCAAGAACTCATCCTGCACTCGTTCGTCGTTTATTTGAGCAGGAGGTTCCTGAGATTTACGACGGCACAATTGAGATTAAGTCGGTTTCAAGAGAGGCAGGCTCAAGAACAAAGGTTGCCGTATTCTCAAAGGACGAGGATGTTGATCCGGTAGGTGCTTGTATAGGACCTCGCGGTCAAAGAGTCAGCGACATTGTTGAAGTTCTCGGCGGAGAGAAAATTGATGTTGTAAAGTACAGTGAGGACCCTGCAGAGTTCGTTAGCGCCGCACTTGCACCATCGGATGTTTGCGGTGTTGAAATTCTTGAGGAGGAAGCAAAGTCATGCCGTGCAACAGTGCCGGATGATCAGCTTTCGCTTGCTATCGGCAATAAGGGACAGAATGTTCGTCTCGCTGCAAAGCTTACAGGCTGGAAGATAGATATTAAGCCTGAATCAGGATTTTTTGAAGGAACCGAATAATTATGAAGGCAAAAAAAATACCTTTAAGAATGTGCAAGGGCTGTGGCGAAATGTTTGATAAGCGCACTTTAGTCAGGGTTGTAAAAAGCCCGGAGGGTGATGTTTCACTCGACTTGACAGGTAAAAAGTCAGGCAGGGGTGCTTATGTTTGCAAAAACGCCGAGTGTCTTGCAAAGGCAAGAAAGAAAAAAGCGTTTGAGCGTGAGTTTTCAATGCAAATCAGCGAGGAGATTTACAATCAAATGGAAGAAGAAATGAAAAATGCACAAGGATAAGGTTTTATCAATGCTCGGTCTGGCGAGGAGAGCAGGCAGGCTTTCCATGGGACACGATATGGCTCAGCAGGCATTACTGAAAAACAGGGCAAGGCTGCTGTTGATTTGCAGTGATGTGTCGCCGAGGCTTGTTAAGGAGTTTCAAAAAACAATGGAGCTTCACAGCATCAATATTCCGTTTTTTCAGACCGATATTACAATAGAAGAAATACATTTTTTTGTCGGATACAAAGCAGGAGTGCTTACTGTTGATGACGAAAATTTTTCAAGTAGGATTATTTCATTATTAGAATCAGATTAGGAGGAATATGCCAATGGTAGTTAAGGTTAGAGTTTCCGATATTGCTAAAGATTTTGGAAAGAATAACAAGGACATCATAAATATTCTCAGTGAGTATTGCGGAGAACCGGCTAAAAAGGCAAATACGGTTCTTGAACCGAATGAGCTCGATATTTTGCTTGATAAGCTTACTGCTGATAACAGCGTAAAAAGCTTTGATGACTACTTTGCAGCAGGCAACACTGCAAGCAAGCAAAGCAAGGCAAAGGCAGAAAAGCCAAAGGAGAAGAAGCCGGAGAACAAGAAGCATCAAAATCAGGCTGCTATTCTTCAAATGGCAGAGCAGGCTGCAAAAAGAGCAGAGGAAAAGGCAAAGAAAAAGGCTAATCAGGCGCCTCAGGCAAGAACAAAGGGTGAGGCTCGCCGTGTAGATACTCGTGTTAACACTGTTGATCTTGAAAAGTATAATCAAAAGTACGAGGATATTGCACCTGCTTCACAGATAAACGATTATCAAAAGAAGCAGAAGCTTAATCAAAAATCAAAGCAATACAGAAAGAAGAAGCCACAGGGCATGCACGCCCGCTCAAAGAAGGAGACGGAGGCACAGCGCCTTGCCCGTATTGCAGAGCAGAGAAAGAAGCAGCAAATCAAGATTACAATTCCGGATGAAATTACGGTTGGCGATCTTGCAAATCTTCTTCGTATGACTGCTACCGAGGTTATCAAAAAGCTCATGATGCTTGGCGTAATGGCAACTGTTAACGAGGTTATCGACTTTGACACAGCAGAGATTGTTGCTACCGAGCTTGGCGCAAAGGTTGAGCGTGAGGTTGTCGTTACTATCGAGGATCGTATTATCGAAGAGGAAATCGAGAACGACGAAAACGCAGTTCAAAGACCTCCTGTTGTATGTGTAATGGGCCATGTTGACCACGGTAAGACATCAATCCTTGACGCTATCAGAGATACATCTGTTACATCGACAGAGGCAGGCGGAATTACTCAGGCAATCGGTGCTTATCAGGTTAAGGTTAACGGTGAAACAATCACATTCCTTGACACACCGGGCCACGCAGCATTTACCGCCATGAGAGCAAGAGGTGCCATGGCAACCGATATTGCAGTGCTTGTTGTTGCAGCTGATGACGGTATCATGCCGCAGACGGTTGAGGCTATCAATCATGCAAAGGCAGCAGGTGTTGAAATCATCGTTGCAATCAATAAGATGGATAAAGAGGGCGCAAACCCTGACAGAATTATGCAGCAGCTTACAGAGCATGAGCTTGTTCCTGAGGAATGGGGCGGCGATGTTATCTGCGTTCCCGTATCTGCAAAGACCGGTATGGGCATTGACAAGCTTCTTGAGACAGTTCTTCTCGTTGCCGAAATGGCAGAGCTTAAGGCTAATCCGGACAGATCGGCAAAGGGTGTCGTTATTGAGGCAAAGCTTGACAAGGGCAGAGGTCCCGTTGCAACACTTCTTGTTCAAAACGGCACTCTTAATGCAGGCGATATTCTTGTTGCCGGCACATCGGTAGGTAAGATTAGAGCCATGACCGATTACAAGGGTAATCCCGTTACAAGTGCAGGTCCGTCTGTTCCTGTTGAGATTATGGGACTTGACAGTGCACCTATGAGCGGTGATGAGTTCAATGCAGTTACAGATGAAAAGCTTGCAAGAGCGCTTGTTGAGCAGAGAAAGACTGCCGCAAAGGAAGAGGAGTTCAAGCTCTTCCAGAAGGTTACTCTTGATACTCTCTTTGATACAATCCAAGAAGGACAGATGAAGGAGCTTAACATCATAATTAAGGCAGATGTTCAGGGCTCCGTTGAGGCTGTTAAGCAGTCACTTCTTAAGATTGAAAACGACGAGGTTAATGTAAAGATTGTTCACGGTGCAGTCGGTGCGGTTAATGAGAGTGATGTAATGCTTGCTTCCGCTTCAAATGCTATTATCGTTGCATTTGCTATCGGCGTAGATCAAATTGCTGCCGACAACGCACAGCGTGACGGTGTTGAAATTAAAACATATAACATTATTTATGATGCAATTGAAGATATTGAAAGAGCTATGAGAGGCATGAGAGCGCCTAAATACCGTGATGTTGAAACAGGTGAGGTTGAGGTTAGAGAGGTTTACAAAATCTCCTCTGCAGGTACTATTGCCGGTTCACTTGTTACAAGTGGTACAATTAAGCGCGACGGTAAGGTAAGACTTATCAGAAACGGTAAGCAGCTTGCCGATGTTAAGCTTGCAAATCTCAAGCGCTTCAAGGACGAGGTTAAGGAGGTTTCTTCAGGCTACGAGTGCGGTATCAGTCTTGAGGGCTGGGACGACATTCAGGCAGGAGACATTCTTCAGGCTTATATTGTTGAGGAATACAGGGATTAGTTATGGCAGGTTTTCATATTGACAGAATAACTGAGGACATTAAAAGAGAGATTATATCCATTATCAGAGAGCTAAAGGATCCGAGAATCAATCCAATGCTCACCGTAGTAAAGGTTGATGTCAGCGGTGATCTCAGCTATGCAAAGGTTTATATCAGTGCAATAGAAGGCATTGATGCTGCAAAGGAGTCTGTAAAGGGACTCACAAGTGCACAGGGTTATATCAGGAAGCAGCTTGGCTCAAGACTTCATTTAAGAAAGAGTCCCGAGTTAAAGTTTATTGCTGATGACTCTATCGTTAAGGGTATGGATTTATTTGATAAAATCAAGGAATTAAGCAATGAGAATTAGTGTTGACGAATGTGCAAGGCTTCTTAAGGAGCACGATAATATTTTGATATTGACTCACGCTCATCCGGATGGTGACACACTCGGCTGTGGCTTTGCACTTTGTCGTGCTCTTATGGAAATAGGTAAAATTTGCGCCGTAGTAAATTCGGACGAAATTCCAAAGAAGTACGACTATCTTTATAAAGATATTGCACCGATTACCTTTAAGCCGGAATATGTTGTTACAGTCGATGTAGCAACTCCGTCTCTTCTCGGTAAGTATGAAAATGAATATCATATTGACATGTGCATTGACCATCATGGCACAAATACAGAGTATTCGGATGTGTTACTGCTTGCCGATATGCCGGCAGCATGTCAGCTTATGTATGATGTAATATCGGCACTCGGCGTTGAAATCAATAAGAATATTGCAAATTGTCTTTACACCGGTCTTTCTACGGACACCGGCTGCTTTAGATATGACTCAACAACCGCCGATACATTCAGGATTGCGGCTAAGCTTATCGATTGCGGTGCCGATAACGGTAAAATCAATCGTGCTATGTTTGAAACGAAGACAAAGACATACGCAAGACTTGAAAGGCTTGCGCTTGAGTCTATGCGCTTTTATGAAAACGAAAAGGTTGCGGTTATTACTGTTACGCAGGAGATGTATCATCTCACCGGATCAAACGAGCAGGAGACAGAGGCTCTTGCTCCGCTTACAAGGCAGATTGAGGGCGTCGAGATCGGCATTACAATTCGTGAAAAGGAAGACGGCACCTGCAAGGCATCAATACGCACATTTGAAACCGTTAATGCAGCAGAGCTTGCAAAATGCTTCGGCGGCGGCGGTCATGCACAGGCTGCGGCTTGTAAGTTCAATTGCACAGTGAAGGAAGCAAGAAGCCTTATTGTTGAAAGATGCAGGGAGATTCTTAAATGACGGGAATTATCTGCATAAATAAGGAAAAGGATATAACGTCGTTTGGTGTTGTTGCAAGGGTGAGAGGCATAACTCGAGAGAAAAAAGCCGGTCACACAGGTACTCTTGATCCAATGGCTACCGGTGTACTTCCGATTATGCTTGGCGGAGCTACAAGGTTCCTTGAATATTTGCCGGACAGTGATAAGGGCTACCGTGCAGGATTTTTGCTCGGCAAAACAACCGACACGCTTGATATTACCGGCACTGTAATGAGTGAGAAATCGGTCAACGCAGGTATTGACGATATCGAGAATGCTCTTAAAGGCTTTAGAGGAACGATTGAGCAGGTTCCCCCAATGTACTCTGCCGTAAGCGTTGACGGCAACAGGCTTTACGACCTTGCCAGAAGGGGTGAGGTTATTGAGCGTAAATCACGACAGGTTGAGATTAAAAGGCTTGAACTTTGCACAGAGCTTTGTGAGCCTGATAAAAATGAGTATGTAATTGATGTCGTATGCTCAAAGGGGACTTATATAAGAACGCTTATTGACGACATCGGCACCGTGCTTGGATGCGGTGCGGTTATGACAGAGCTTGAGCGTACTCTTGCCATGGGATTTACTCTTGATGATTGCACAACTGTCAGTGAGCTTCAGTCAAGAAAGGATAACGAGCAGGGATTTGATGATTTGCTTGTCGATGTTGAAGAAATCCTTGCGCCATACGACAGTGTATTTGTGTCCGAAGCGCAGGCAAGGCGCTTTTCAAACGGCGGCGCTCTTGATTTGGGCAGGATTAGGAAAAAGCTTACCGACGGCATTTACAGGGTTTATTCTTCAAACGGTGTGTTTCTCGGCTTAGGCGAGTGCTGCTGCGAAAGGAATGAGCTTGGCGTAAAAAGACTATTAGTCAGACGAGATTAGTTTATGAGTATTATTGAAGATAAAAAAAGAAAAGCAGTTGCACTCGGCGATTTTGACGGTATGCATCGCGCTCACAAAACAGTAATAACCGGTGCGCAGGATGTTACAATTTATTCTGTAAACAATTCATTTTCGCTTTTGCAAAAAAGCATCTTTGAGGAGCGCTATCCAAACACCGTGTTTGCAGATTTTGATGAAATCAAGGATATGGATGGCGAGGAATTTATTAACAGTATTTTGATAGATAAGTTTCATGCCGGTGTTGTGCTTTGCGGATTTAATTTCAGGTTTGGCAAAAATGCAGGCTGGTCTGCGCTTGATATGAGAAAATATCTTGAGAAAAAGGATGTTTGGGTTAGAATACTCGAACACCTCGACTTTGAAGATATGCCTATTTCATCAACAAGAATCAGGACAGAGGTTGCATCGGGCAATATTCAAAAGGCAAACGAAATGCTCGGATACAATTTTACCTTTGAATCACCTGTTATTGAGGGCGACAAAAGAGGCAGAACTATCGGCTTCCCGACTGTTAACCAGCATCTGCCAAAGGGACTTGTTGTGCCGAAATACGGTGTTTATGAAAGCAGGGCGTTTATTAACGGCAAGGAGTATAAGGCGTTTACAAATATCGGTGTCAGACCGACATGGAGAGTCGATACTCCGCTTTCGGAGACTCACATATTCGATTACAACGGTGACCTTTACGGTCAGGTGCTTAGAATTGAGCTTGTTAGGTACTTAAGAGAAGAAAAGGAATTTTCATCAGTTGATGAATTGAAGAAGCAGTTAGATTATGATAAAAGCAGTATTATTTGATTTTGACGAAACTCTTCAGGACAGAACCGAAGCGTTTGAAAAATATATGGACACCTTCTTTTCGGAGTTCTTTCCTGAATTGAATGGCGATGAGCTCGAAAAAAGAAAAGAGGAAATGCGCATAACGGGCAACGGCGGATATGTTCTTCATAACGGATATGCCTCTCGAGACGAATGGTACGAGGATTTGGCAAAGCGTTGGAATTGGAAGGATGCTCCGTCGGGTGAGGAGTTAACCTTGCATTACGATAAAAAATTCGGCGACCACAACGTGATTTTTCCAAATTCCGAGAAATTACTCAAGGAGCTTAAAAGCAGAGGATATATCACAGGCGTTATCACAAACGGACCGTCAATGCTTCAAAATCATAAGATGGATACAAGCGGACTTCGACCGTATTGCGATATTGTTGTCGTGAGCGGTGACGTCGGTGTTCATAAGCCGGATCCGCAGCTGTTTGTTTACACTGCCGAAAAGCTTGGACTTCCGACAGGCGAATGTGCCTATGTCGGTGACCATCCAATCAATGATATTCAGGGCGCACTCGAAGCAGGTATGAAGGCAATTAGGATGAATCACGGCTGGTTTAAAGACCAGGATTTGAGAGAAGATGTGCCTGTAATTGAAGATATTATTGATGTTTTAAAATATGTATAAAAGATAAAATGTCCTTGCTAAACTTTTTCTTGACATAGTAAGGGCTTTTTGTTATAATATCAAAGCCTTGACAAGTCAAGGTAATCCTTGTCTGTACAAAAGGTACAGACCATAATGTCCAAAAGGAGGTGCTAAAGAATGGCATTAAGAAATTACGAAATCGTATTAGTTTTCTCTGTTGCTAACGGAGACGAGGCTGTTGAAGGTCTTAAGAAGAAGTTTACTGATCTCATCAGCAAGAATGGCACTCTTGGCGAAGTTGAAGAGTGGGGCAAGCGTAAGCTCGCATATCCAATCAACTACGAAAAGGAAGGCTATTACATCGTTGTAAACTTCACCTGCGACGAAGATTTCCCTGCAGAGCTTGACCGTGTAATTAACATTACAGACGGCGTTCTTCGTTCAATGATCGTTGCTAAAGGCGAGTAATCGGAGGGATAACTTATGATCAATATGGTTGCACTTATGGGCAGACTCACTTATGATCCTGAGCTTCGTACAACTCCTCAAGGTACTTCTGTAATTCGCTTTCAGGTTGCTTGTGACAGGAATTTCCAAAAAGCAGGTGCTGAAAGACAGGCAGATTTCATTGACTGTGTTGCATGGAGGCAGACAGCGGAGTTCATCTCACGCTATTTTCATAAGGGCTCAATGATTGCCGTTGAGGGTACAATTCAAACAAGTAATTATACCGACAAGGACGGCAATAACAGAAAGCAGGTAGAGGTTCTTGCCAACAATGTATCCTTCTGCGGCTCAAAGGCAGAGAGCGGTACTGTAAATCCTGCATTCACACAGCCTGCACCAAGCTATGCAAGTGCTGACAATTCTGATTTTGAAGAGATTGTCGATGACGACGATGATTTACCATTTTAAAGGAGGAAACTAACTATGGCATATAGTAATAATAGAGCCGGCGGCCCTCGCAAAGGTCGCAAAAAGGTTTGCGTTTTCTGTGTAGAAAAGGTTGAGGAAATCGACTACAAGGATATTACAAGACTTAAGAGATTTGTTTCAGAAAGAGCAAAGATTCTCCCACGCCGTGTAACAGGTACTTGTGCAAAGCATCAGAGAGAGCTTACCACAGCTATTAAGAGAGCAAGACATGTAGCTCTTCTCCCTTACACAGCAGACTAATAATATTAAAGCTGATTCGCTATTGCGAATCAGCTTTTTTTGTCTTATTCTTCAATTTGATTTAATTCATCAATCAGCTTATCTACCTGACCTTCACCGAAAATTCTTATTCCGTGTTCGTAGAATAGCTGAGCGGTAATTCCGTTGCCGTTTGTAAGTGCACCGCTGAAGGTGCCGTCATAAATTGTGCCGAAGCCGCAGCTTGGACTGCGCTCTTTAAGAATCGCAAATTGACACGCGTTTTCCTCTGCAACATAAAGTGCTTTTTCTGCACCGTCTGCAAATTCCTTGCTTAAGTCAACTCCGTCCTTAGAGTAAACCTTGCCGTCCTTGATTTCACTCGGCACTCTCGGTATGGGTAATCCTGCAAAGCATTCGGGGCAAATCGGTATCAGCTTGTACCTATCTCCCAATGCAAGCACATCCTCGTTTTTGTTGTTGCCTGCGTTGTATTTGCAGTTTTCGCCGAGAAGACATGCACTGACTGCTATTTTCATTTTCCTCTCCTCCTGCTTATCAAAACAAAAATCGTAATTATAAAAATGATGAGTATTACGGCAAAGAATAAAGAAAGCCCTCTGCCGACAAACGGAATGTGTGACGATATACCGATAAATCCTATGATAATCAACATTCCCGTAACAAAAAGTAAAATTATAAGTGCGATTTTTTTGTTGCTCATATTATCACCTTGCTTAATTTTAACACAAAGCCGCAAAATAGTCTATATAAAAATACATCTAAAAAATTGTAAAATATTAAAATTTGGTGTCAAAATCAAAATGAATGTTGCATATTTTGCTCTTATGTAATAATATATATGTAACTTAAAATGGTGGTATAGTATTATGGACTTGTTGAAAGAGAAAATTCTTCGCGAGGGAGAAGTCTATGAGGGCAACATCCTTAAGGTTGACGGCTTCTTAAATCACAGAATAGATGTTCCTTTTATGCGCAAGGTAGGGCAGGAATTTCACAGATTGTTTAAGGACTACGGAGTAAACAAGATTTTAACAATCGAGGCTTCGGGTATTGCAATCGGCGCTCTTGTCGCACAGGAATTTGATTGTCCGCTTGTTTTTGCGAAAAAAACTAAGACGAAGAATATCGCCGGTGATGTATATACATCGAAGGTAGAGTCGTTTACTCACGGAACAACCTATGACATTATCGTGTCAAAGCGTTTTCTTGATGAAAATGACAGGGTGCTTATCGTTGATGATTTCCTTGCTATCGGTAATGCGCTCAACGGGCTTATTGATTTAGTAAACGATAGCGGTGCCACACTTGTCGGCTGCGGCGTAGTCATTGAAAAGGGCTTTCAGCACGGAGGGGACAAGCTTCGCGAGAGCGGTATTAAGGTAGAGTCGCTCGCTATTGTAGAGAGTATGGACCACGAAACAGGCACGGTTAGCTTTAGAGAATGAGCTAACGCAAAAACGGTTATTAGGCACTTTGCCTTTTAATAAAGAACATATTTCTATGGAGGAAAGAAAAATGAAACTTTCAAAGAAAATTGTTGCTGTTCTTCTTGCTATTCTTGTTGTAGCAGCTTGCTTTGCAGGTTGTTCATCAAAGGATAACGGTGAAACAACTGCACCTGCAGGAGATTCAGCACAGACACAGGCTGTTACCGATGTAAAGGTTGGCTTCATCTTCTTACATGATGAAAACTCAACATACGACCTTAACTTCATCAACGCAGCTAAGGAAGCTTGCAAAAATCTTGGCATTCCTGACGAGAACGTAATCATGAAAACAAACATTCCTGAGAATGAGCAGTGCTACGAGGCTGCTGCTGACCTTGTTGATCAGGGCTGTGAGTTCGTATTCGCTGACAGCTTCAGCCACGAGGATTACTTAATTCAGGCTGCTAAGGAATTCCCTGAGGTTCAGTTCTGCCATGCTACCGGAACAAAGGCTCACACAGAGATGCTTGATAACTTCCACAATGCATTTGCTTCAATCTATGAGGGCAGATACCTTGCAGGTGTTGCTGCAGGCATGAAGCTCAACGAGATGATCGAGGCAGGCGACATCAAGGCTGAAGAGGCTAAGATGGGCTATGTAGGTGCATATACTTACGCTGAGGTTATTTCAGGCTACACATCATTCTTCCTTGGTGCAAAGAGCGTTTGCCCAACAGTTACTATGGAAGTATCATTCACAGGCTCATGGTATGACGAGACTGCAGAGAAGGAAGCTGCTACAAAGCTTATCAACAACGGTTGCGTACTTATCAGTCAGCATGCTGACTCAATGGGTGCTCCGACTGCTTGTGAGAACGCAGGCGTTCCTAACATCTCATACAACGGCTCAACAGTTTCTGCTTGTCCAAACACATTCATCGTTTCTTCAAGAATTAACTGGGCTCCATACTTTGAGTATGCAATCAAGGCTACTGCTGCCGGTGAGGCTATCGACGCTGACTGGACAGGTACTCTTGCAACAGGCTCAGTTGAGCTTACAGAGGTAAATGCTCAGGCTGCTGCTGAGGGCACACAGGAGGCTATCGACGCTGCAAAGGCTGATCTTGAGGCAGGCAAGATTCATGTATTTGATACTGCTAACTTCACAGTTGAAGGCAAGACTCTTGACACATATCAGGCTGACATTGATACAGATCCTGAGTTCAAGGGTGACACAGAGGTAATCTCTGACGGTTACTTCCACGAGTCAGAGTATCGTTCAGCTCCTGCTTTCGATGTTCAGATTGACGGTATTGAGCTTCTTAATACTGCTTTCTAAATTTATTTAGGTAAAATCCGTGGCCATACAGCTTTTTGTATGGTCACGGTAATTATGTTTTATGGAGGAAAATAATGAGCGACACATTAGCACTCGAGCTTAAAGGCATTACTAAAACCTTTGGTAAAAAGGTTGTTGCCAATAAAGATGTTGACCTTCAAGTTAAAAAGGGCGAAATCCTCGCAGTCTTGGGCGAAAACGGTAGCGGTAAGACAACCTTGATGAACATGGTATCGGGTATATATTTTCCTGATGAGGGAGCTATTTTTGTTGACGGTAAAGAGGTTGTAATCGGCTCACCGAAGGATGCATTCAAGTATAGAATCGGTATGATACATCAGCATTTCAAGCTTGTTGATGTTTTTACTGCTACACAAAATATCGTTTTGGGTATTAAAGACGGAAAAAAGTTTAATCTCAAAAAAGCAGAGCAAAAAATAAAAGAAATAACGGATAAATACGGTTTTGCAGTTGACTTAAATAAGAGAATTTACGAGATGTCTGTTTCGGAAAAGCAGACTGTTGAAATTATCAAGGTGTTGTATAGAGGTGCGGACATTCTTATTCTTGATGAGCCTACCGCTGTTTTAACACCGCAGGAAACAAGAAAATTATTCGACATTCTCCGCAAAATGCGCGAGGATAACAAGTCGATTATCATAATAACTCATAAGCTTCATGAGGTGCTTGATATTTCCGACAGAGTAGCCGTATTAAGAAAGGGCGAAAATGTCGGTGTAATCAACACAAGCGAAGCTAACGAATCTATTTTGACAGAGCTAATGGTCGGCGCAAAGGTTGAGTTAAATATAGACCGTAAGACTCCTAAAAATCCAAGGGAAACACTTGTTATTAAGAACCTTACCGTTAAGGGTGCAGATGGCAAAAATGCGCTTGAGGACATTAACTTTACAGTCAACAGCGGTGAGATTTTAGGCATTGCAGGTATTTCGGGATGCGGTCAAAAGGAGCTTCTTGAGGCTATTGCAGGCTTGCAGACAGCGGCAAAGGGCTCAAGCATATTGTATATGCCGGACGAAAATACTGTTACCGAATTGGTTGGCAAAACGCCGAAGCAAATTCGTAATATGGGTATCGCCTTGTCGTTCGTGCCTGAGGACAGACTCGGAATGGGACTTGTCGGCAACATGGATATTGTTGACAATATGATGCTTCGCTCGTATAAAAAGGGAAGCACACCGTTCCTTGAAAAGAAAAATCCAAGCGAGCTTGCAAATACAATTATTAAGGAATTAGAGGTTGTAACACCAAGTGCATCAACTCCTGTAAGACGCTTATCGGGCGGTAACGTTCAAAAGGTGCTTGTCGGCAGAGAGATTGCACTTCATCCAAAGGTGCTTATGGCGGCATATCCGGTTAGAGGCTTGGACATTAACTCTTCTTACACAATTTATAACCTTTTGAATTCTCAAAAGGAGTCCGGCGTTGCTGTTATATTTGTCGGCGAGGATTTGGATGTATTGATTGAATTGTGTGACAGAATTATGGTTATTAACTCCGGCAAAATTACCGGAATCGTTGACGGCAGAGAGGCTGTTAAAGAAAACTTAGGTCTTTTGATGACAAAGAGTGTTGAAAAGGAGGATGCATAAATGAGTGAAGCTAAAAAACAGCATGAGCCGTTGCTCCATATAGTTAAAAGAGATGCACTTCCTTGGTATCATTCCTTAGCGATAAGAGCAATTGCAGTAGTGCTTGCGCTTGTTGTTTGTGCGGTTGTTACCATGCTCCTAACAGGCGAAAATCCTATTAAGGTTTACGCAACAATGGTTGACGGTGCCTTTGGCACATCAAGAAGAGTTTGGAATTTGATGCAGAGCCTGGCAATGCTTCTTTGTGTCGGTCTTGCACTTACGCCGGCGTTTAAAATGCGATTTTGGAATATCGGCGGTGAGGGACAGGTGCTTGTCGGCGGTCTTGCAACTGCTGCGTGTATGATTTTGTTCGGCGACAAGCTTCCTAACGGAGTTTTGATTCTTACAATGATTGTTGCGAGCATTGCGGCAGGTGGATTATGGGCGCTTATTCCTGCAATATTCAAAGCAAAGTTTAATACGAACGAAACATTGTTTACCCTTATGATGAACTATGTCGGTATTCAGCTTGTAGCATATTTCTCAAGAGTGTGGGAAATGCCGAAGGGCTCAGGTACAATCGGTATTATCAATCCATCGACTGAAGCAGGATGGTTTCCCGTATTATTTAACCAAAAGTATCTTCTTAACATCTTAATTGTGTTTGCTATCACGATAGCTATGCATATCTACCTTAAGTACAGCAAGCACGGCTACGAAATTGCAGTTGTGGGTGAATCCGTTAACACTGCAAAATATGCCGGAATCAATGTCAATAAGGTAATCATAAGAACAATGCTTTTATCAGGTGCAGTATGCGGTATCGCAGGATTACTTCTTGTCGGTGGCACAAGTCATACAATTACTACTGCAACCGCAGATGGCAGAGGATTTACGGCAATCATGGTGTCATGGCTTGCAAGGTTTAATCCGATAGTGATGATTGTTACTGCATTCATTCTTGTTTTCCTTGATGCAGGTGCACAGCAGATTGCAACTGTGTTCTCACTTAACGAGTCATTTTCGGATATTCTTACAGGTATTATTCTGTTCTTTATTATCGGCAGTGACTTTTTTGTAAACTATGAGCTTAAATTTCGCAAATCACATAAGGAGGTAAAGTAAGATGTCACTTTTATCAACATTTGTTGCTTTATTTCCTCGTGCGGTAATGCAAGGAATTCCGATTTTGTACGGTGCTACCGGCGAAATCATGACTGAGAAATCAGGTAACCTTAACCTCGGTATTCCGGGTGTTATGTATGTTGGCGGTATCAGCGGTGTAATCGGTGCATTTCTTTATGAGACATCGCTTGAGTCATTCGATCAAATGAATGGCTTTTTGGCGATAATGATACCGATTCTTTGCACAATTCTCGGTTCTCTTGTAATGGGATTGATTTATTGCTTCTTAACCGTTACATTAAGAGTTAATCAAAATGTAGTAGGTCTTGCAATGACAACGTTCGGTGTTGGCTTCGGTAATTTCTTCGGTGCATCGTTGATTAAGCTTGTTGACAGCGATGTTCCGTCGGTTGCACTTTCACACACAAGCGCTTACTTTACCGTTAAGCTTCCGTTTGCATCGTCGTGCGGAGTGTTTGGCGAGCTGTTTTTGTCATACAGCTTCCTTGCTTACGCGGCTGTTATTATTGCAATTCTTTGCTCGTTCTTCCTCAATAAAACAAGAGGAGGCTTGCATCTTCGTGCGGTTGGTGAAAACCCTGCAACAGCGGACGCAGCAGGCATCAACGTTAATCGTTCAAAGTATTTTGCAACATGCATAGGCAGTATAATTGCAGGCTTCGGTGGTCTTTATTATGTAATGGACTACGCTAACGGCGTTTGGTCAAATGAGGGCTTCGGCGACAGAGGCTGGCTTGCAATCGCTCTTGTTATATTCGCAATTTGGAAGCCGAACCTCGGCATACTGTGTTCAATCCTTTTCGGCGGACTTTACATTGTTTACCTTTTTGTTCCGGGATTGTCACTCAGTGCGCAGGAGCTTTTCAAAATGCTTCCTTATGTTGTAACGATTATCGTGCTTATCGCTATCAGCATTAAGGATAAAAAAGAAAACCAAGGACCGCAGTCACTTGGATTGTCATATTTCCGTGAGGAAAGATAATATCTCAAAAAAAGTAAAAGCTATTCCATTTTTTCGGAATAGCTTTTTTGTTTTATAAACTATCGACAGTGTTTAGATTTTTAACAACCTTTAACTGCTTCATTTCGTCAGGCAGTTCAACTGATTGCGCCGATTCAAGCTCTGTGCAAATATAATCAACCTTTGCCTTGAACGGCTTTTTGTTGTTGTATTTATCAATGCTAAACCAGTTAAATGAATAATTGATAGCAGGAGCGGCGCCGAGAAAGAGCAGATTTTGCTCTATTTTGCCGACGGAAATAAGTGTTATCTCGTCAAATTTTATGTCACCGAAATACTTTTTCCATTCGTCACTCTTCATTTTCTCAAGCTTCTTTTTGCTTGCAAACGGAGGCTTGCCCTTGCTGCAAATTGTGCTGATGATTTTGTCACTGAAGCAGCTTGAATTGTCAAACCTCATAGGGATGTAGTTCCAACCTCTGAAAAGGTCTAATAACTCATCCTTGTAGTCCTGTGCGTTTTCTTCGTCAAATGCAAGCCAGAATTTTTTATAGTCGTTTTCTCTTGCAACAGCCTTAAAGCGTCTTATTCTTGAAGGAGTTAGCTTTCCGCCGAGATACCATAATGTGGTGGCATCCTCATCATTGTTGCTGTTGGTGTTGCCTGACTTTATTTTTTCAATAATTGTTTTTGTATTTTTCCTGTGTGAAATTTCGCCGTTGCCTATCGGACGGTAATCATTGATATATTCAGCAAGTAAGATAGGATTTGTAAAGCTTATATAATTACCGTTTGTAATATCAAGAAGCTGATCATCGACATATCTCTTTTCGTCGGCAAACAATCGAACGATTTTGTTACTGCTGCAGCATGACAAAATAGGATGATAATCGGTGATAACAATGTCGCTCGCTTTTGCAAAGTCATACAGCGAATAATTTGACGGCATTTTTTTGATGTGACTGAAAATGCTCAAATCAACATTGTACGGATAATCGCCGGTGTAAATGTATGCATCGCACGAGTCGTCTAACTCCTTGTCAAGCAGGTAGAGATACGACATGTATTTTCTAAAAAATCTGTATGCTGATTTTTCTTCAATGTATCTGTGCTGAGGTGCAATCAAAATAAGCTTTTTGCCGACGCTCGAAATTTCATTCTTTATATTGACCTTTATTGCTTCGTCCGCAAAAGGATGATAATTCTCAACGGATTTAACACCAAGCTGTTCAACTCTGTATTTATGCTCAAAATCAGCTCTGCCTTGCTCGCTTGAATAGATTGTACAATCGGCAGTCAGCAGTGATTTTTGCATGAACGAAAAATCATTTTTGCTTTCGTTTTTTGCAATCAGTCTTACAGTAGGCTTGTCGGCTAAATTATTGATGTATATTTGACCGTCTGCCTTTGTAAAGTAGTAATCGAGAGGACAGTCGGCAACAACATATTTTGATTTTGCAAGTGCATTGATATAGTCGTCTTCCTTTTTGTTAATAATTGTTGCGTTTATGCCGTATGACGAAAGCAACTCATCAATGTCCTTGTGCTTCTTTTTGCAGTAAAGCGTTATACTGCTTTCATTTTTCAGCTCAAGCATAAGGCTGAGCATTGACGGAGAAATTGATTTTGCACAGCTTGAAATGAAGAATGCGTTATTTGTAAGCTCTCCGTTTTGAGCAGCCTTGAATCTTTGCGAAACGTCCTCGTTCTTTTTCTTGATTTCGGAGAAGGACTTGCATACCTTTTCTTTAATTATTTCATACTTTTGAGTTAATTCTCGGTTGAGCTGCTCCTGCTCATCAGCGCTTAGCTCTTGGCATTTATCAATGTAATCAAGGAGCGCTTTCTTAGAAAAATAGAAATCCTTAAGCTGATATATTCTGTCAGGCAAATTATATGCAAGATACGGGTTTTCAGCCATATTCGGATAATTCTTTTCAAGATAATCAAAAAGAGTATTTACAAGCTTTTTCTTAAGCTCAAGGCAATCTTTATCATTAACGGTTAAAAGCTGCTCAAAGCGATAGAGAAAATGGCGTACCGTTACATATTCGATTTCTGTTTTAAAGCAGTCGTACAAGCCTTGAGATTCAAGCTCGGATTTCATATAGTCAACTGCATTTACAATATCAAGGGTTGACTCGTTGAATTTGCTCAAAAAGCCGACGCGCTGTCTGTAATCATAAAAGTAGTCGTTGATTACACCGATGCTTTTCGCATTTGCCGCAAGAATAAATGCAACGGGAAGATCTTCAAATCTGATGCCTTCCGGAAAATGTGTTTTTGCAAAAAGCTCTCTTTTAACAAGCTTGTTCCAAGGGAATGGTGATAGCTTAACAAGCTCGTAAGACTTATCTGCCATTTTGAAGCTTTGGTTAAAATGAAATGTTTTGTTTTGTGTCTTTTCCTCGGTTTCACCGTCAACATCGTATCTGCTGAAAAGCACTAAATCATTGCCGTCGTCAATAGCCTTTGTGTATAGCTTTTCACACGCGTCAGGCTCGATATAGTCATCAGAGTCAACAAACCAAAGGTATTCGCCGCAGCTTTTTTCAACGGCGAAGTTCCTTGCATGGCTAACGCCTTGATTTTCCGTGTTGTAAACATAAAGTCTTCCGGAATTTTCCGCCTGATATTTCCTCAATATCTCAAATGAATTGTCAGTGCTGCCGTCATTAACGGCAATAATCTCAATATCCTCAAGAGTTTGAGATAAAAGGCTTTTAATACAGCAGTCAAGGTATTCCGATGTGTTGTAAACCGGAAGTATTATGCTGATTTTGCATGATTTCATTTTAACGACCTCGTTATATTATTTGTAGTATCTTTGCTTGTATTCGATAAGCTCCTTCTCGCTCACCCAAGCACTGAGCGCGCCAACGGCAGTTACAGCCTTTCCGCCTGTAATGTTGCCGAATTCAATGCAATCCCTAAGCGGATAATCGTAGAATAAGCCATACATAAATCCAGAAAGGAATGCATCGCCTGCACCCGTAGAGTCAACATTTTTGAATTCATCAATGCTTGGCGAAAAGAAATATTCGTCACCGTCAATGCCGATGCAGCCGTCTGCATCAACCTTAACAACAACCTTGTCAAAGTATTTCTTGAGCGCGTATGCCGCTTCCTTTTCGTCAGTGGTGTTAGTTATTTTTAATGCTTCCTTGCGGTTGGGAGTGTAGTAGTCAGCAAGTGTGAGATATTCGTCGTACTTTTCAAAGCCGAGCTCGTCGTCCCAGCCTGTGTCAAGAACAAGAACAGTACCCTCGTCCTTAAGCCTTTTGTACACCTCTTTGAATCCGCCTATTTGCATCATGCAGATTTTTGAGCCCTTTGCAATTTGATAAAAGGTCTCTAAAGCATTGTCGTCAGGCTCGATTGTACCCTTTCCGTAGGTGAAGAAGGTTCTGTCCTTTGGCAAAATGATTGCAGATGTAATGTTAAGCGGAATTTTGTCACCGCTGTAAAGGTTAGTGGGCGACACACCGTTTTGCGTAAATTTGTCCTTTGCAAACTCGGAAAAAATATCGTTTCCAAGCTCTGTCGCTATTTTAGTCTCAATCCCGAGTCTGCCGAGATTGATGAGCGTTGCAGGCAGTCCTCCGCCAAGCTGAAGAGAAAAGTCCTTGCAATAAAGCTCCTCGCCGACATCGGGTATTCTTTCCATTCCCTGATAAAGCAGGTCAACGTTTGTTGCACCTGCACCTGAAATAAATGCCATTGCTATATCTCCCGTATAAGATTATCGTAATGCATTTTTTATGCAATAAATGTAAAAACTCAAAATTATTATATTATAAAAAGGTTACAAAGTAAATAGAACTGTAATATATTTTTATGTTGACTTAACCTGTGTCATATATTATAATGTTTTAGATAGAGAAAGGAATGTGATTTATGACTTTGCTGATTAAAAATGCACTTGCATATATTGACAACAATTTCAAATTGTCCGACATTCTAATAAAGGACGGACTAATCAATAGCCTTGGTATCGCCATTTCTTCTGATGGTGCCGATAGAGTAATTGACGCATTAGGTAAATATATTTTAATTCCGGGTTTCGTTGATGTTCATGTACATTTACGAGAGCCGGGATTTTCTTATAAAGAGACAATTAAATCAGGCTCAATGGCAGGCGCAAAGGCGGGATACACTACGCTTTGCACAATGCCGAATCTTAACCCTGCACCCGATTGCCCTGAAAACTTAAAGGTGCAAACAGATTTAATTGAGCGGGATGCCGTAATCAATGTGTTGCCCTTTGCCGCAATCACAAAAGGCAGAAGGGGCGTGGGCGAGGTTGTCGATTTTTCAGCCCTTGCTGATAAGGCAGTCGGCTTTTCCGACGACGGAACAGGCGTGCAGACACAGGAGCTTATGAAGGAAGCTATGGAAAAATGTGCTGCGCTTAACAAGATTATTTCGGCACATTGCGAGGTGAATGAGCTCTTACACGGCGGCTATATCCACGACGGCGAGTATTGCAAGGCGCATAACCATAAGGGTATTTGCTCCGAGTCCGAGTGGGCGCAGATTGAAAGAGATTGCAACCTTGCAGAGCAAACAGGCTGCAAATATCATGTCTGCCATATTTCAACAAAGGAAAGCGTTGAGATAATCAGGCAGGCAAAGGCGAGAGGCGTGCAGGTTACCTGCGAAACAGGTCCGCACTACTTAACAATGTGCGATATGGATTTGCAGGAGGATGGCAGATTCAAGATGAATCCTCCGCTTCGCAGTAGGGAGGATATGCAGGCGCTTGTTGAGGGTGTTGTTGATGGTACCATTGATGTTATAGCGACAGACCATGCACCGCACAGCGCACAGGAAAAGGCAAAGGGGCTTGCAGGCTCAATGATGGGTGTTGTTGGCTTGGAAACGGCTTTTGGAGTGCTTTATACAAGGCTTGTTAAAGCAGGCGTTATTTCACTTGAAAAGCTTATATATATGATGTCTGTTCGTCCAAGGGAAATATTCGGCTTGGACGGCGGCAGAATTGAAGAGGGGCAGATCGCTGACCTTGCACTCATCAACCTTGATAAGAAATGGATTGTTAATCCCGATGAGTTTGTGACGATGGGCAGAGCAACTCCGTTTAAGGATTGGGAGCTTGAGGGTGAAAACTTAATGACTATTTGCAAAGGAGAGATTGTATATGAAGCCTTATAATAAAAAAATCGTTCTTGAAAACGGAAAAGAATTTTACGGCTATGGCTTCGGAGCAGACAAGGAAGCCGTAAATGAGCTTGTATTTAACACATCAATGGTCGGCTATCAGGAGATTGTTTCCGACCCGAGCTATACAGACCAAATGGTTTGCATGACATATCCGCTTATCGGCAATTACGGTGTAACAGATGAGGACTACGAAACAAAGATTCCCACAATTGGCGGAATTATCGTAAGAGAGTATAACGATCTCCCATCAAACTTTAGATATACGAAAACACTTTCAGAGGTGCTTGACGAGTACAACATTCCCGGCATCAGCGGTGTCGATACAAGAATGATTACAAGAATAATCAGGAGTGAGGGCTCACAGAAAATTATTATCTGTGACGCAGATGTTCCTTACGAGGAGGCTCTCAAAAGAGTTAGGAAATACAATATCCCAACCGATATGGTGTCAAGAGTCAGCTGTAAAAAGCGTTGGTACTCAAGAACACCGAACCACAAGTATGATATTGTTGCGGTTGACTGCGGAATTAAGCTTAATATCATTAGAAAGCTTAATGAAAAGGGCTGTAATGTTACAGTTGTGCCTTATGATATTACTGCAGACGAAATTCGCAAGATGCAGCCGGACGGTCTGTTTCTTTCAAACGGACCGGGTAATCCCGAGGATGTGCAGACAGTTATTACGCTTGTTAAGGAGCTTAAGGGAGAGCTTCCGATTTTCGGTATCTGTCTCGGTCATCAAATGATTTCTCTTGCGCTCGGTGCAAGGACATTTAAGATGAAATTCGGTCACAGAGGCGGTAATCATCCTGTTATGAACCTTGAAACAGGCAAGATTGAAATTACATCTCAAAACCACTCTTACGCAGTTGATATAAGCTCGCTTGACGGTACAGAGCTTGAGCTTACTCACAAAAATCTTCTCGACGATACAGCAGAGGGTGTTAAGTCAAAGGATAATAAAATCTTCTCCGTGCAGTACCATCCGGAGAGCGCTCCGGGTCCGCAGGACAGTGCTTATCTCTTTGATTCATTTATTGATTTGATGGAAAAGGAGGCTGAGTAATATGCCAAAAAGAACTGATATACATAAGATTTTAGTTATTGGCTCAGGTCCTATTGTAATCGGACAGGCTGCCGAGTTTGACTACTCCGGCACACAGGCTTGCCTCGCTCTTAAGGAGGAGGGTTACGAGGTTGTTCTTATCAACTCAAACCCTGCAACAATAATGACTGATACCGATATTGCAGATAAGGTATATATGGAGCCTCTTAATCTTGAATATGTTGCCCGTATTATCCGTCACGAAAGACCTGACGCTATTCTTCCGTCACTCGGCGGTCAAACAGGTCTTAACCTTGCAGTTCAGCTTGCAAAAAAAGGTGTTCTCAAGGAATGTGATGTTGAAATACTCGGTACAAGCTTTGAGGCGATTGAAAGAGCAGAGGACAGAGAGCTTTTCAAGGAGCTTTGCGAAAGCCTTGGCGAGCCTGTTCTTCCGTCGGAAATTGCAGAAAGCCTTGAGGAAGGACTTGAGGCTGCCCGCAGAATCGGCTTCCCGGTTGTATTAAGACCTGCATTTACACTTGGCGGTACAGGCGGTGGCTTTGCCGACGACGAGGAAGAGTTTATTCTTATGATGAAAAATGCTCTTGCACTTTCACCTGTTCATCAGGTGCTTGTTGAAAAGAGCATTAAGGGATATAAGGAAATTGAGTATGAGGTAATGCGCGACGCCAACGACACCGCGATTACTATCTGTAACATGGAAAACATTGATCCTGTCGGTGTACATACAGGCGACTCGGTCGTTGTTGCTCCGTCACAGACTCTTACAAATAAAGAGTATCACATGCTTCGTGATTCTGCGCTTAAGATTATCCGTGAGCTTAAAATTGAGGGTGGATGTAATGTTCAGTTTGCACTTGATCCTCACTCGTTTGACTACTATCTCATTGAGGTTAACCCAAGAGTATCTCGTTCATCGGCGCTTGCGTCTAAGGCTTCGGGCTATCCAATCGCAAGAGTGTCGGCAAAGATTTCGGTAGGCATGCACCTTGACGAAATCCCTATCGCAAACACTCCTGCTTCATTCGAGCCTACACTCGACTATGTTGTTACTAAGATTGCTCGTTTCCCGTTTGATAAGTTTGCAGACGCTAACAATACACTTAATACGCAGATGAAGGCAACCGGTGAGGTTATGGCTATCGGCAGAACGATGGAGGAGAGCTTGCTCAAGGCTGTTCGTTCGCTTGAAATCGGTGTTTGCCACCTCTACATGAAGAAGTTTGATACCTTCACAGAGGAGGAGCTTTTAAGCTACATTAAGACAGGCACCGACGATAGATTATTTGCCATTGCGCAGCTTATCAGGCTCAATGTAGATTTAAACAGAATTTACAACGCAACTAAGATTGATATGTTCTTCCTTGAGAAGTTTAGAAACATTGTTGATTTTGAAACACCTCTTGTTGAAAATGCAGGCGATATTCAAACACTTAAGGACGCAAAGAAAATGGGCGTTTCCGACAAGTTTATCGGCATGGTTTGGAGCATGAGCGAGTCTGATGTATTCAAGCTTCGTAAGGAGAACAACATTTTCCCTGTTTACAAAATGATAGATACCTGTGCATCGGAGTTTGACTCCTATGTTCCGTATTTCTACTCAACATACGAGGAGGAAAATGAGTCGGTAGTATCCGAAAAGAAAAAGATTATCGTTTTAGGCTCAGGTCCTATCCGTATCGGTCAGGGTGTTGAGTTCGACTACTCAACAGTTCACGCAATCTGGTCAATCAGAGATGCAGGCTATGAGGCTATTATCATAAACAACAATCCCGAAACAGTTTCAACAGACTATACTACCTCCGATAAGCTTTACTTTGAGCCGCTTACAGTCGAGGATGTAATGAATGTTGTTACTCTTGAAAATCCGCTTGGTATCGTTGTATCGCTCGGCGGTCAAACTGCAATTAACCTTGCTCCGCCGCTTGATGCACTCGGTGTTCCTATAATCGGTACAGATGTTAAGGCTATTGACAGAGCCGAAAACAGAGACAGCTTTGAAAAGGTTATGGAGGAGCTTGGTATTCCTCAGCCTAAGGGACTTGCGGTTACAAACATTGAAGAGGGTGTAAGAGTTGCCGCTCAAATCGGCTATCCCGTGCTCGTTCGTCCGTCATTTGTTCTCGGTGGCAGAGCAATGCAGATTGTTGCAAGCGAGGAGTCACTTCGACACTATCTGCAGACTGCCGTAGAAATCAACACCGAGCAGCCTGTACTTGTTGATAAGTATATCATGGGCAGAGAGCTTGAGGTTGATGCAATTTGTGACGGCGAGGATGTGTTTATTCCGGGCATCATGGAGCATGTTGAGAAGACGGGCGTTCACTCCGGTGACTCAATTTCGGTTTATCCGGCATTCACCGCCTCCGAAAATGTTAAGCAAAAGATTATCGACTATACTGTTAAGCTCGGTAAGGCAATCGGAATTGTAGGTCTTTACAATATTCAGTTTATTGCAGACGACAACGACGATGTCTATGTTATCGAGGTTAATCCAAGGTCATCAAGAACAGTTCCTTTCTTATCAAAGGCAACATCTGTTCCAATGGCTCATATTGCAACACAGGTTATTCTCGGTCATTCACTTAAGGAGCAGGGAATAACGGAGGTTTATCCAAAGGAGAAGGGACGCTGGTATGTTAAAGCACCTGCATTCTCATTCTCAAAGCTCAAGGGCATGGACACATATCTTTCGCCTGAAATGAAGTCAACCGGTGAGGCAATCGGCTATGATAAGTCGCTTACAAGAGCACTTTATAAGGCTATTCAGGCTTCAGGTCTTAATGTGGCAAACTACGGTACGGTTCTTGTTACAATTGCCGATCAGGACAAGCCTGCAGCTCTTCCGCTTATCAAAAGATTTTACGACCTCGGCTTTAATATTGAAGCAACAGAGGGTACTGCAAAATATCTTAAGACTCACGGTATTAGAACAAGAGTAAGGCAAAAGCTTACAGAAAACGATAGTGATGAAATCCTTATGGCGCTTCGTCAGGGACATATCGTATATGTAATTAACACCATAGATATTAACGCCGGTGACTCTCATTCCGACGGCTCGGAAATCAGACGCGCTGCGGTTGAAAACAATGTTTCAATGTTTACATCGCTCGATACAGTAAAGGTTCTTCTTGATGTACTTGAGGAGATTACACTCGGCGTATCAACCATTGATGAAGAATAATGGCAGGTTTAAATATGTACAAACAAGGTATTTATAAGGTTTTATCAAATCAAAAAATTGCCAAGGATGTTTTCAAAATGATTCTTGAGGGTGACACACAGTATATAACCGCTCCCGGTCAGTTTGTCAACATCATGCTTGAGGGCAGGTTTCTTCGCAGACCTATTTCAATTTGCGACTGTGACGAAGGCACAATCACAATTATCTACAAGGTTGTAGGCGAGGGAACAGCGCAAATGTCAAAAATGCCTGTCGGCACAATGCTTGATGTGCTCACAGGTCTCGGCAACGGCTACGATATTTCAAAATCAACAAAGCCGCTTCTCATCGGCGGAGGAGTCGGTGTGCCTCCTATGTATATGCTCGCAAAAAGGCTTATCGAGGCAGGTCAAAAGCCCGTTGTAGTTCTTGGCTTTAACACAAGTGAGGAAATCTTCTATGAGGATGAGTTCAAGGCTCTCGGCGCAGATGTAAGGGTTACAACCGTTGACGGCTCTTACGGTGTTAAGGGATTTGTTACAGATGCATTTCCGGATGATTATGATTATTTTTACACATGCGGTCCAATGCCTATGTTTAAGGCGGTAAATGCAAAAACCACAACCTCCGGTCAGTTCTCATTTGAAGAGAGAATGGGATGCGGCTTCGGTGCCTGCATGGGATGCAGCTGTAAGACAAAGTATGGTAATAAGAGGATTTGTAAGGATGGTCCTGTTCTTGTGAAGGAGGAAATTATATGGTAGATTTATCAGTAAACCTTGCAGGAATGGAAATGGATAATCCTGTTGTCCCTGCCTCGGGTACATTCGGCTTCGGCAAGGAGTTTAAGGATTTTTACGATATCAATATTCTTGGCTCATTCTCATTCAAGGGTACAACCAGAGAGGCGAGATTCGGCAATCCGACACCTCGAATCGCGGAATGTACGGCAGGCATGATTAACGCAGTCGGTCTTCAAAATCCGGGCGTTGAAAGCGTAATTAAGCATGAGCTTCCCGAGATGAAGGAGTATTTTCATAAAAAGGTTATCGCCAATGTTTCCGGCTTTAGCGTTGAGGATTACGCTTATACTTGTGAACTTCTTGACAAGGAGGAGCAGGTCGGTATTTTAGAGGTAAACGTTTCATGCCCGAATGTTCACGGCGGCGGAATGAGCTTCGGTACATCGCCCGAAAGCGCGGCAGAGGTTACGAAAGCAGTAAAGGCAGTGACAACAAAGCCTGTATTCATCAAGCTTTCGCCTAATGTAACAGATATTGTGTCAATAGCAAAGTCTTGTGAGGAAGCAGGCGCAGACGGAATTTGCCTTATTAACACAATGCTCGGTATGAGAATAGATATTAAGCGCAGAATACCTGTAATTGCAAATAAAATGGGTGGCTTCAGCGGTGACGCTGTTTTCCCTGTTGCAGTAAGAATGGTGTATCAGGTTTCAAAGGCATGTAATATTCCCGTTATGGGCTGCGGCGGCGTTTCATCTGCCGACAATGTTATTGAAATGATGATGGCAGGTGCAACCGCTGTTCAGGTAGGTGCGGCTAACCTTATTAACCCTTATGCCTGTAAGGAAATAATCGAGGAGCTTCCGCTTGCATGCGAGCGCCTCGGTATAGATAAATTAAGTGATATTATAGGAGTGATTGACTAATGGGTAAGGACGTTATTATTGCCTGCGACTTTTCATCGGCACAGGCAACATTTGATTTCCTTGATAGGTTCAAGGAGGAGAAGCCTTTTGTAAAAATCGGCATGGAGCTTTATTACGCAGAGGGCCCGTCAATAGTAAAGGAAATTAAGAAGAGAGGTCACAAGATTTTCCTTGACCTTAAGCTTCACGATATTCCAAACACAGTTAAAAAGTCAATGTCTGTGCTTTCCGGACTTGATGTTGACATGACAAATCTTCATGCGGCAGGCACAATCGACATGATGAAGGCTGCCCTTGAGGGACTCACAAGAGAGGACGGCACAAGACCTATCCTTATCGCTGTAACACAGCTTACATCAACAAGTGAGGAAAGAATGCAAAACGAGCTTCTCATCAACGCTTCTATAAACGATACTATTGTTAAGTATGCTGGCAATGCAAAGCAGGCAGGTCTTGACGGTGTTGTTTGCTCACCGCTTGAGGCAGGAATGGTTAAGGATAATTGCGGCAGGGAGTTCATCACGGTTACTCCCGGTGTGCGCTTTGCCGACGGTGATGTAGGTGATCAGGTTAGAGTTACAACTCCTGCAAGGGCAAAGGAAATCGGCTCTGACTATATCGTTGTCGGCAGACCGATTACTGCTGCCGAGGATCCTGTTGCGGCATACAGAAGATGCGTCAGCGAATTTGTAGGTTAATGGGAGGATAATATGGAAGGCTATAAGAGAGAATTTATAAAGTTTTTAGAGGATGCCGGTGTACTTAAGTTCGGTGATTTCACTGCAAAGAGCGGCAGGAAAATTCCTTATTTCATCAACGCAGGCGACATTAAGACAGGCATGCAGATTCAAAAGCTCGGTGAGTTTTACGCAAAGGCTTATGCCGAAAAGCTCGGCAACAGGAAAACCGTTCTTTTCGGCCCTGCATACAAGGGTATTCCGATTTCTGTTTCCGTTGCATCTGCACTTGCAACAAACGGACTTGATGTTCCGTTCTTCTTCAACAGAAAGGAAGAAAAGGATCACGGCGAGGGCGGTGTATTTGTCGGCTACACTCCAAAGGCAGGCGAGGAAATCGTTATCGTAGAGGATGTTATCACAGCAGGCACTGCTATAAGAGAAAGCATGGCTATCCTCTCAAAGCTTGAGGGTACAAAGGTTTCGGCAGTGTTCGTTATGGTTGACCGTAAGGAAAAGGGTAAGACAGAGAAATCGGCTATGGCTGAGGTTGGCGAGGAGTACGGCTTCCCTGTATATTCCGTTGTTGATGTCTATGATATTATTGAGTATCTTGAAGAGGACGAAGGAAACAGAGAAAATGTTGAGCGCATAAAGAAGTATCTTGAAGTTAACGGCGCAAAGGACTGAAAGCGAGGCTTTTAATATGAGACATTTGCTTGACACAACCGATTTATCGTTACAGGAAATTGACGATATGATTGCAACTGCAATCGACATCATTGATAATAAAGAAAAATATGCTCATATCTGTGACGGCAAAAAGCTTGCAACACTTTTCTTTGAGCCGTCAACAAGGACAAGGCTTTCGTTTGAGGCTGCCATGATGGAGCTTGGAGGCAATGTGCTCGGATTTTCCGAGGCAGCTTCTTCATCTGCCTCAAAGGGTGAAAGCGTTGAGGATACTGCAAGAATGGTATCGTGCTATGCAGATATTATTGCAATGCGCCATCCGCTTGAGGGTGCGCCGAGAGTGGCAAGCTTTAAGAGCGGCGTACCGATTATAAATGCAGGCGACGGCGGTCATTCGCATCCTACACAGACTCTTACCGATTTGCTCACGATTTACAGAGAAAAGGGCACATTCGACGGCTTAACAATCGGTCTTTGCGGTGACCTTAAGTTTGGCAGGACTGTTCATTCGCTCATCAAGGCAATGTGCAGATATAACGATGTTAAGTTTGTGCTTATTTCACCAAAGGAGCTTGGAGTTCCCGATTATATCAAAAGTGATATTCTCGACAAAAGCGGTTGCTCCTATAAAGAGGTTGAGACTATGGATGAGGTTATGGCAGAGCTTGACATTCTCTACATGACTCGTATTCAGCGTGAGCGCTTCTTCTCTGAGGACGAATATCTTAAGCACAAGGATGCATTTATTCTCGACCTCGACAAGCTTAAGAATGCCAAAGCAGACCTTGCAATCATGCATCCGCTTCCGAGGGTTAACGAAATCTCGCCGGAGGTTGACGACGATCCGAGAGCAAAATATTTTGTTCAGGCACTCAACGGCAAGTATATAAGAATGGCGCTGATTAAAACTCTTCTCGAATGGGGAGGTGCACTTTAATGCAGATAGATAAAATCGAAAACGGTATTGTTTTTGACCACATAACAGCAGGCAAGGGCATGGAGGTATATAATACACTTCATCTTGACAGATTAAGCTGTCAGGTTGCCATTATCCAAAATGCCAAGTCGGAAAAAATGGGCGCAAAGGACATTATAAAAATCAATGACTTGATTGATATTAACCTTGATGTCCTATGCTATATTGACAAAAACATTACAGTCAGCATTATTAAAGACGGCAAATCGGCAGAAAAGAAAACACTTTCACTTCCTGCCGAGCTTAAAAACGTTATTAAATGCTCAAATCCCCGTTGTATAAGCAACAACGAAGACATAGACCACATATTCACCCTTGTTGATGACGAGGGTACATACAGATGCCTTTACTGCGAAACAAAGGCTAAATAATAAGATTTATTCATAGGGGCGAACATTGTTCGCCCGCTTTATTTTTCAGCGACTTAAAAATTTGAAAAGTGGCATAAATATCGAATTTATGCCACTTTTTGCGTTTTTTTATTTTTGCTAATCATTTTTAATTCTATCTGTAATCGATTGAGCCTCGAAATAGATTTTTTCAATATCATATAGCGGAAATTCGCCGTTTTCGTATAAAATTTTACCGTTGACCATTGTCAGCTTAACATTATCCTTTGAGCCGCTGTAAACAAGGTTTTTAGTGATGTCATTTATAGGCTGCATATTAGGCTTGTGCATGTCAATAACAGTTAGGTCTGCCTTGCCTCCAATCTTAATGCAGTCGCAATCATCGTATCCCATGCACCTCGCAGAGCCGAGTGTCGCCATTTTTAAAACTGCATTTGCGTCCATTGAGGAAGCGTCCTTATTCTTAATCTTTTGCAATGCACAAATCATGTACATTTCTCTAAATATATCAAGCGCATTGTTTGAGCTCGGTCCGTCAGTGCCAATCGCAAGATTTATTCCTGCCTTGTGCATATCCTCAACCGCAGCAACACCGGACGCAAGCTTACAATTTGAGCCTGCATTGATTATTGCCCATACACCGCGCTTTTTATATATTTCATAGTCCTTTTCATCAAGCCATACACTGTGAAAGGCACCGCCTCCGTAGCTGAAAAGACCGAGACTGTCGAAAAGCTCTGTCGGCGTTTTATTATATTTGTGAATACAATCCGAGGTTTCCGACATTGTTTCGCTTGAGTGCATAAATACGGGAGCCTTGTATTTTTCGGCGAGCCTGCCGATGCCCTTTAGCAAAGACCTGTCTGTTGTATATTCGGCATGAAATCCCAATTTGTACGAAATCAATTCGTTGTAATTGTTGTATGTGTTGTAGTATTCCTCAAGCAAATCAAGCGACTCCTTGAAATTATTTAGCCCACAGCACATTGTTGTGCGAAAGCCCATTTCAACACTTGCTCTTGCCATTGCGTCGGGGAAATAGTACATGTCAAAGCATGCAGATGTGCCGCTTGTAAGGTATTCGAGAATTGAAAGCCTTGAAAGCTTGTAAACATCATCGGCAGTGAGCTTTGCCTCCATAGGAAAGATTTTATCAAAAAGCCATTCCTGAAGCGGCATATCGTCGCTTAATGTTCTTCCAAAGGTCATTGCGGAGTGAGTATGAGCATTCTTGAACGCAGGCATCAAAAGATTACCGTTTAGGTCAATTTCTCTGTCAAATTTACCTTCCTTTTTAGGACCTATATATGTGATTTTATTGCCGTCAACCCATACCTCATCATTCGTAATGCTAAGGTCATCGGCAAGAGTTAAAACTCTGCCGTTGTAAAATCTAATCATTTGAGTATCTCCTTAAGATTTTTGTCGTACGGAGGCGTTACGATGCCCTTGTCTGTGATAATTGCCGTAATTAACGAGTTATCAGTCACATCAAATGCGTAGTTAAGGCATTTCGTTTGCTTGAGCGCGGTCGGCTTTTCGTAATACATTTCCTTGATTTCATCGGCATCTCGCATTTCTATTTTGATGTCATCGCCTGTTTTGCAGGTGAAATCAACAGTAGAATACGGACCGAGAACATAAAACGGTATTCTGTAATGCTTTGCAAGAACAGCAACAGAGCTTGTGCCTATTTTATTGGCGGCATCACCGTTTGCGGCAACCCTGTCGCAGCCGACAAGAACTGCGTCAATCAAGCCTTCCTTCATAACCTGACCTGCCATGTTATCGCAAATAAGAGTGACATCAACTCCCGCCTTTTCAAGCTCGTAGCTTGTAAGCCTTGCACCTTGGAGTAAAGGTCTTGTTTCGTCACTGTAAACCCTGAAATTATATCCCTTTTCCTTGCCTAAAAGGAGAGGTCCCAGCCCGGTCCCGTATCTGCTTGCCGCAAGCTCACCGGCGTTGCAATGAGTGAGAATACCGTCACCGTCTTTAAGTAATGACAGACCGTATTCGCTTATTTTTCTGCACATTTCAATGTCTTCATCTTGGATTGATCTTGCTTCATCAACTAAATTCCTGCCTGCCTTGTAGGCGTTAACCATTCTGTCGGTCGCCCAGCTTAAATTCACGGCTGTCGGTCGTGAAGAATCAAGATAAGCCTTCAAATCATAAATGTCATTGCCCGAAGCAAAAACCGCCATTGCATAAGCCGCAAATACGCCGATAGCCGGAGCACCGCGCACCATTAGCTTTTTTATGGCATCATAAGCCTGCTCCTTTGTGTTGATGTTAACCCATTTTTCTTCGTTAGGCAAAAGCGTTTGGTCAAGTATTGTTAATTTGCCGTTTTCATATTTAAGATTTATCATGTCAAAATCGCTTTACAGCTTCCTTTACAAGTCTTTTAAATGTCGGTGCAACCTTGCTTGCGGTTTCCGTAACCTCTGCATCCGACAGTGGATTCTCACTTATTCCGCATGCCATGTTTGTGATAAGGCTGATACCGCACACCTCAAATCCGCAATGCACTCCTGTCTGCGCATCAATAGCAGTGCTCATTCCGACTGCATCTGCGCCCAAAAGTGACGCCATTCTTATTTCAGCCTTTGTTTCAAAGCACGGTCCCCTGAATTGTATATATACACCCTCGCGAAGAGCTATCCCCTCATCAACTGCAGTGTCACGAATAATATCGTTTAGCCTTGGTGAGTAAACATTTGTCATGTCAGGGAAGCGCGTGCCGATGCTGTCGTCATTTTTACCTATAAGAGCTGACGGTACAAAGCTCGAAATGTGGTCGTTTATCAGCATAAAATCTCCAACCTTGAAGCCTTTGTTAACACCGCCCGCAGCGTTTGTTAAAAGCAGAACACCTGCTCCCATTTTTCTCATAAGTCTAATAGGCGTGGCAAGCTCCTCACCGCTGTACCCCTCGTACAGATGTATCCTGCCCTGCATTATTACAACCTTCCTGTCGCCTATATAGCCTAAAACATATCTCCCTTTGTGGCTTGCAACGGTCGAAACGGGGAAATCGGGAATATCGGCATAGTTAATCACTGCTTCTGATTTGATTTCATCTGCAAGCTCGCCTAATCCGCTGCCGAGAACTATTGCAATTTCCGGCTCAAAGGATGTTATTTTTCTTATATATTCCAATTGTTTCTTTAGCATGATGCACTCCTGAAAAAATTGTTTTGTAGTTTATGTGTTTTATTATAGTATTTTTCGAATATTAAATCAATATTGCTATTGCATTATTATTACTTTTTTGGTATTATAAATACAATAGTATTACAATGACCAAGTTGTGTTAACACCGAGCTTTTGGAGGTTTAAATATGAAAAAGGTTATTTCAGTCTTGATGTGCGCAGCACTTGCAGCATGCTCGATATTTGCTATGGCAGGCTGCACAAAGCAGAATGAGCTAAAGAGTGATATTGTTCTTATTACAGACGGAGGTCATATCAATGACGACGGCTACAATCAGAGTGCTTGGGAGGGGATTTCTCAGTTTGCAGATGAGAATGTAATGTCTTGTCGTTACTATCAGCCTGTACTTGATGAGAACGGCGATCTCACTGTTGAGAATATTGATAAATATGTCAGCCTTGCAGCAGATAACGGGGCACAGTACATTGTTCTTCCGGGCGAAGATTTTGCGGTTCCTGCATTCGAGCTTGCCGGTGCATATCCTGATGTTAAGTTTATTCTGTTAGATGCAATCCCTCACGCTGAAAATGATAATACACATGCTTATCTTTCAAATGTTATGAGCGTTAAGTTTGATGCTCTTCAAAGCGGTGTGCTTGCCGGATATATTGCGGCAGCAAGCGGTCATACCGAGCTTGGTTATTTCGGCGAGTTTGACAGTGAAAGTTCAGCTAACTACGGTGCCGGCTTTGTACAGGGTGCGGCTATGGTTGCCGATTCAAAGGGAATTCCCGTTACTGTTGATTGGGCAGAGTATGACTCGGCGATTCTTGATTACGATTATAACTTTACCGTTACGGCATGCTACGAAAAGATTGAAGATACAAACGATAAGGTCTTTAATGTTAAGGTTGAAAACGGCGTCGGTACAGGTACTTATAAAGAGGGTAGTAATGTTACAATCACTGCAAATCCCGCTCCTTTAGGCAAGGAGTTTGACAAGTGGGAGGTCAAGAGTGATACAAAGGGTGTTAAGGACAAGAAGGTTAATATTTCCTCAAGCACCAAGTCATCAATGAATCTTCTGGTTGAAGAATGTGATTGCACAATTACAGCAGTTTACAAGGATATTGAGGGCGATGTTGTTACATTAACAACTATGGACACAGACGGCAAAACTCCATATCTTGAGCAGTCAGTTGCCGAAAACAGTCAGTGTGACATTAAAGCACCGGTTGCTCCTACAAGCATGGTGTTTGATCATTGGGAATGTACGGTAGCAGATGCAGTTGAGGACGAAACAAGCGCACAGACAAAGGTTAATATAACCTCACAGGATATTACAGTTACTCCTGTTTATGCCATCAGCTCAACTCCGACATTTAATGTAACAGTTGCAACAGGCGAGGGTGGAAACGGTGAGTCAACAGGCTCAGGCTCTTATCTTGCAGAGGATTTGGTAGAGATTTCGGCTGCTGTGCCGGCAGAGGGATATATGTTCTCTCATTGGTCAAATGAGGATGCTTACGGCCACAGCACAGGTATTTCAATGGAAAATGAGTATTGCATGGTAACAAGCTTTGAAATGGTTGACAGATATGCATCACTTTGCGAAGCAATGTACAACCACGGCGCAACAATGATTTTTAACGGCGGTAATTCAAAGGCAGATTCAGCAATGACAGCTAAATGGGGCTTTGATTATGACCTTGGCGTTATCGCTGCAGGCGAAAAGAATAAGGACGCATATTCAACAATAATTAAGAATTTCGGCGAGGCGGCAAAGGATTGCCTTGCAGAGTATAAGGGAGGCTCGGTATTTGTTGCTGATTGCTCAAATAACGGAATTTACGCTTCCTTCGTACCCGAGGATGAGGAAATTAAGGCTGAATACGATAAGCTTTACGAGACGCTTGCAAATGATAAGGCTACGCTGATAATGGTAGAAGGCGGAGCAGGAAGCGAATTCTGCAGAAGATTTGTTGAGAATAAGCTTTCAAAATGTCTTACTCTTAACGCATGGTTTGATGACGAAGTAGTTATCGAGTTAGATTAATATAACATAGTAAATGAAAACACCATCAAGTATTTTTGTGCTGATGGTGTTTTTTCTGTTAAAGTTGGTGATTTTGTAAATTCAACCTTGAAAATTAGCTGTATTTATTGTATAATAAATCGTTGTTATGTTTGCATATTGAATTATCAGGAGAGAGATATGGCTAAAAAGGGTTTTCATTTTGCAATAATCTCGGCATTTTTGTTTCTTTTTCCGTTTTGCGTCGGTGGGTATTATGTGTATTATTGCGCATTAGCCAATGTTATTTTAATTTCTTCTTTTGTTGGAGTAGTCATTAAAAAATCAAAAATCAATCTGCAGTACGGTATTCCTGCGATTGTAATATCTTCTATGACATTGATGTATTTGGTGGTCAAGCTTTGGGCACTTGATTCAACAATGTCACTTCATGGCTTTATTAAGTTTTTAACACCTTTTTTGTTGATGATAAATATATGGCAGATTGAGTCAGAGGATAGGGGAAAGCTGTTGCATGTTGTTCCGTATTCAGCAACTGTAATGACAGTTGTTTCGTATTCATTAGGTCAGCTTGATAAATATAGTAAGGTTTTTTTTGACGACATGCACGACTTGCACGGTGCGTTTCAATATGCTAATGCTTATGCTGTATTCGCGCTTATCGGTGCGATAATTGCCTTGTTAAAACCTGTATCTAAAAAAAGTGTAAAGGTTTTTGACATAGTTTGTGCAGCGATTTGCTTGGCAGGTGTCTATCTGTCAGATTCAAGGGCAACATATCTTGTTACATTGGGAGTCGCGTTTGTAATAGCATATACCTTTGCAATGGTTAAAATAAAAACTAATAATAAGAGAATAGTATTTGCAATTGTAACTATCGCAATTGGAGTTGTTGGCTTAGCAGTAGCTACAAGATTCGGTATTACTGATAAAATTATTCATGTTTTGAAGACAGACGGATCTCTTACAGAGCGTTTACTATACTACACAGATGCATTTCAATATGCCTTAAAGCATCCCTTTGGAAAGGGCGCATATGCCTTTTATTTTGGACAGCCCGAATTTCAGTCGGCGTACTATTATGCAATAGATGTTCATTGCGATTATTTGCAATACATGGTTGAAATAGGTGTTATTCCTGCCGTTGCTTTTATTGTGCTTTTGGTACATGAGCTTTTTTCAAAGAAAACAAGCGTTGTTCAAAAGGCTGTTATTTTAGCAATTTCAACCCATTGTATGATTGATTTCGATTTACAGTTTATTTCAATAATGTGTATCCTAATTGCATGCTTTAATTATGACAGGGAAAAGGTGTTAGAATTTAAGCGTAACATAATACTGATTCTTGTTATAATAGCGGCGCTCATAATGAATTTTCTTGTTGGTTTATCTGCTTTTTATAACAATATTGGATTTCATGAAAAGTCACTTTATTACTACAAGAACACACCATCACTTATCGTTATGATGAAGTCAACTACCGATAAGCAGGTAGGCTATGATTATGCAACACAAATACTTGAGATTAACGATTCAATATTTGAAGCAAATCAGGTTCTTGCAAATATATATATTGCCGAAGAGGATTACAGTAAGGCTGTCTATCAAATGGAGCAGGTGATTCAAAAGAGTCCGAGAAATATGAAGCACTATAAGAGATATATAAACACATGTATTCTGGCATATAGATATTACGATAAAAACGGTGACACTGAGAACAAAGAGCTTGTAAGGCAAAAAATACTTAGTGTACCTGATATGCTTAAGAATCTTGAAGAGCGTACCCCTGAGCGTGCAAAACTTTATGGCAGATATCAAGCGTTTAGCTTGGATGATAAATATCTGAAAAAAATTGAAAGATTTAAATAAGGAGGTTATTAAAATGGAAAAATCAAATGTGAAAATCATTTCAATTTTTCTTTGTATTGCAATGCTTTGCGCTTTGCCGTTTACATCTTACGCCAATCAAAATGATGCGGCAGCGATGTTTGCCGGTTCATTTAAGCAGAGCAATACAACAAGAAACGTTCTTTTGAGCGGTAGTCCTGTATCCGATTGGTACAAAGATCATGTTACCTACAACGGAAATAATTATTCAGTTCGTAGTAACGAGTATGGATTGAACCAGTATGGTAACAGGGTAGAGGTTAAAGCAGGTGAGGCTCACACAGTAAGAATGCACGAATACGGTGGATCTACTGCAACATTGGAGTTTACTGCAGACACATCATCCACTTATGAGGTGTCGGTAATCAATCCGGTTGGTGACATTCGAGAAAGAATTTCTATCTACAAATCACAATACGGCGGTATCAATTCATCTTCGTTCAATTTAGTTGATATGCAGTACGGAACATATTTTGGTAACAACGTAAGTGGTAACACAAATGTTTCTGTAAAACTCAATGAAGGTGAAAGCATCTATTTGGCAGTGAGCGGATTGTCTTATAATAATACTGCTGCTGCCGAAGGATATATCACATTTGAAGAATGTGCAGAATTTTCGGTTCTTGTGAAAAAGGTTGACATTGTTACTCCATCGCCATCGGAACCAAATTCAACAACGCAGCCGACAACTCAGCCGACTGTTCAACCAACAACTCAGCCGACTGTTCAACCAACAACTCAGCCGACTGTTCAACCAACAACTC
>CAMGDK010000002.1 GCA_946042285.1 uncultured Clostridia bacterium
ACACCTAAGCCTTCGTCGGCAGCGTCAGATGTGTATAAGAGACAGGTGTCGTTTTAGGTGGTGATAAAATGAGTGAAGGCAGTAGAAAAGTATTGACGGTTTCAAGCGGGGAATTACAGCAGCAAAAGCAGTTTGAGCAAAAGGTGTCGTCTGTTATTTCTGCAAGATATGAGGGGAAGCCGAAGGCTTGCGTTATAACCTACGGCTGTCAGCAAAATGTTGCCGACAGCGAAAAGATTAAGGGCATGCTTGATGAAATCGGATACGATTTCACAGAGGACAGGCTTGAGGCAAAGCTTATCATCTTCAACACCTGCGCAATCAGGGAGCACGCAGAGTCGAGAGTGTTTGGCAATGTCGGCGCACTTAAAAGCTATAAGAGAGAAAATCCGGATGTTGTAATTGCTCTTTGCGGCTGCATGATGCAGCAGCAGCACATAGCAGATAAGATTAAAGCGTCTTACCCGTTTGTCGATCTTGTGTTTGGCACTCATGTTGTTCACCGATTGCCCGAGTTGTTGTATAAAGCACTTACCCGCAAAAAAAGAGTTTTTGAAATTCCGAATATGGACGGCGTAATTGCAGAGGGTGTCCCCGTTAAGCGTGACAGTGATGCAAAGGCATGGCTCCCGATAATGTACGGCTGCAACAACTTCTGCTCATACTGTATTGTACCTTATGTAAGAGGACGCGAAAGAAGCAGAAGGTGCGAGGATGTAGTAGCCGAATTTAAGGAGCTTGTTTCTCAAGGCTATAAGGAGATTACTCTGCTTGGTCAAAATGTCAATTCCTACGGTAAGGATCTTGAGCCGAGGGTTAGCTTTTCGGAGCTTCTTCGTATGCTCAACGACCTTGACGGTGATTTTAGGATACGCTTTATGACAAGTCATCCAAAGGACTGTACAAAAGAGCTTTTGGAAACCATGGCTTCATGCGATAAGGTTGCACAGCATTTGCACCTGCCGTTTCAAAGCGGTAGCAACAGAGTTCTTAAGGCGATGAACAGGCATTACACAAGAGAGCAGTATCTTGAGCTAATCAATTATGCAAGGAAGCTTATGGGTGATGAGCTTTCAATCACAAGTGATATTATCGTTGGCTTTCCGGGTGAAACATACGATGAGTTTAAGGAAACGCTTTCACTTGTCGAGGAGGTTAAGGCGACCTCACTGTTCACATTTATCTTTTCTGCAAGAAAGGGTACTCCCGCTTACGATATGGATGATCCCGTTTCGGCAGAGGAAAAATCAAAATGGTTTAAGGAGCTTACGGATTTGCAGGAGCAAATCAGCGCACAGCAGATGAAGCTTCACAAGGGTAAAACCTATAAATGCTATGTTTATGGCAAGGGTAAGCTTGGTGATAATTATATTGCCGCAAGAAACGACGGCAATTTGATTATAGAATTTGAGGGTGACGAAAGCCTAATCGGAACCTTCCAAAACATTAAAGTAGTCGAACCTCTTACATTCGTTTTGAGGGGAGAAATTGTAAAGGAGTAAAACAATGAGTATTGAATCAGCACTTAGAGAATTAGGTAGAGAAATTCAGAAGGACGAGCGTTTTTCAGCTCTTCAGGCAGCAGCAAAGGCTAACGACGGCGATGAGAAGCTTCAGCAGCAGATGCAGGAAATGCAGCTTCTTTCGCTCAAGTATCAGCAGGAGGCTCAGAAGGGCGAGGAGGCTTCACAGGAGCGAATTGCAGAGCTTCAGGAGCAGTATCAGGCTCTCTACTCAGAGATTATGGAGGGCGAAAACATGCAGAAGTATTCAGCAGCTGCAACTGAGATGGAGCAGATGGCTCAATACATCAGCGGCATGATAGGTCTTTTCTTTGACGGTCAGGATCCTGACACATGTGAGCTTCCAAAGGATGACGGCTGTACTCACGACTGCTGCACATGCGGCGGCTGCCACTAATCATAGGCAGTAATCATTATCTTACAATTTATCACGAAAGAGGGAGAATGAAATGGCAAAAAACGATGGCAAACTGTCACCGATGATGGTGCAGTATTTTCAAATTAAAAGTCAATATTGTGACACCATTTTGTTCTTCCGACTTGGTGACTTTTATGAGATGTTTTATGACGATGCCAAGATTGCGGCACAGGAGCTTGATCTTGTATTAACAGGCAGGGATTGCGGTCAGGAGGAAAGAGCTCCGATGTGCGGAGTCCCGTTTCACAGTGCTGACAGCTATATCGCAAAGCTTGTGTCACGCGGCTACAAGGTTGCAATTTGTGAGCAGACCGAGGATCCTGCAGCTGCAAAGGGTATTGTTAAAAGAGATGTCATAAGAGTCATTACACCGGGTACGGTCATTGAGGGCAATATGCTCGAGGACGGAGTAAACAATTATCTTTGCTCCGTTTATGTCGGCGAGAAGGACACAGGCGTTTGCTTTGCCGATGTGTCAACAGGTGAGTTTCACATTACGGTTCTTGACGGCGACGATATCCAGGGAAAGCTTATAAATCAGCTTTCGACATATTCGCCCAAGGAGCTTATAATAAACGCTAAGGCGCTCGATTTTGACGGTCTTGAAGCCTTTGCCAAAAGGCTTAACGCAAGCGTTGAGGTGCTTGATGACAGCGTGTTTGACTTTGAGGCTGCCACCTCCTTGATTATTGAAACATTAAAAAAAGAGGAAATCAGTTCTCTTAGCATAGGTCACAGCAAGTCTGCGGTCAGCGCACTCGGCGCAGTAATTTCTTACCTTAAGGATACGCAGAAAAAAAGCGAGATTGAAGCTCCGTCCGAAATTGATTTTTACGATGAAGAGCAGTATATGAGTCTTGACATCAGCGCAAGGAGAAATCTTGAGCTTACAAAATCAATGATGACGGGCGACAAAAAGCATTCGCTTCTTTGGGTTATTGATAAAACAAAAACTGCCATGGGTAAGCGTATGATGAAATCATGGCTTGAGCGCCCGCTTATGTCTGTACCTAAGATTGTCAAAAGGCAAAACGCCGTAAGTGAGCTTGCAGATAACCCGATGCTTCGCGGCAGTGTCAGAGATGGGCTCACAGGCGTGAGTGATATTGAACGACTCATGACAAGGGTTGTTTACGGCACCGCGAACGCAAAGGAGCTTAAAGCGCTTCAGGCAACGATTGAACGCTTGCCTGCAGTTAAATCCGCTCTTGCAGAATGCTCATCGGGTATGCTTAGGGAAATATACGGCAGTATTGATTTACTTGAGGATGTTTGCTCGCTTATAAATAATGCAATCGTTGACGAACCGCCGTTTTCTGTTCGTGAGGGCGGCATGATAAAGGAAGGCTTCAACGAAGAGATTGACTCTCTTAAATCCATTATGAAGGACGGCGCAGGAATTGTTGCCGGTATAGAAAATGAGCAGAGAGAGTTAACAGGTATTCCAAAGCTTAAGGTTGGATACAACAAGGTGTTCGGCTATTACATTGAGGTTACTAATTCCTATAAGGACAAGGTGCCCGAAACTTATATAAGAAAGCAAACACTTACAAACTGTGAAAGATATATTACCCAAGAGCTTAAGGAGCTTGAGGGCAGAATTATAGGGGCAAAGGACAGATGCATTTCTCTTGAATACGAGGTGTTCAGCGGAATTAGAAATACAATTTCCGCTGAGGCTTCAAGGCTTCAGTCAACTGCAAGGAGTCTTGCAACGCTTGATGTTCTTTCTTCGCTTGCAGAGGTTGCAGTCAACAACAATTATTGTTGCCCTGTAATTTCAAATAATGGAATCATCAATATCAAGGAAGGACGGCATCCGGTTGTTGAAGCCTTGCTCGACGGTGCGCCGTTCGTTCCTAACGACACTCTGCTTGATATGAATGATAACAGGTGTGCAATCATTACCGGTCCTAATATGGCAGGTAAGTCAACATATATGAGGCAGATTGCTCTCATCACCCTGCTTGCTCAAATCGGCTCGTTCGTTCCTGCAAAGTCGGCTGAGATTGGTATAGTCGATGCTATATTTACAAGAGTCGGTGCGAGCGACGACCTTGCAACAGGTCAGTCAACCTTTATGGTTGAGATGAACGAGGTTGCAACCATCCTTAAAAACGCTACATCAAGCTCACTCATCGTCCTTGATGAGATAGGCAGAGGTACATCTACATTCGACGGAATGAGTATCGCAAGGGCAGTGCTTGAGTTTGTGTGTAAGAAAAATACTCTCGGCGCAAAATCTCTTTTTGCAACTCACTATCATGAGCTTACGGATATGGAGGCGCTTTTAACAGGCGTTAAGAATTATTCAATAGCCGTTAAAAAGAGAGGCGACGATATAACCTTTTTAAGAAGAATTGTCAGAGGCGGAGCAGACCAAAGCTTCGGTATCGAGGTTGCAAAGCTTGCAGGTGTGCCTGACACGGTTGTTAAGCGAGCAAAGGTTATTCTTAAGGAGCTTGAAAGAAACGCTGTCAAAATTGAATTCAGTGCAGAGGAATTGCCTGACGACGATGAAGAAAGCGACATTCAGTATAACTTTACCGCAAATGGTAAAAACGAAATTTTTGAAATACTTAAAACCGTTGATGTTAACACATTAACACCGATTGAAGCAATGCAAACACTCTACGACCTTAAGAAAAAGGCACAAGAGCTTTAATAACTGAATTTTTAACGAAGGGAGGATGCTTATGCCTGAAATAAATATTTTACCAAAAGAAATATATCAGCTTATTGCGGCAGGTGAGGTTGTTGAGCGTCCTTCATCAATCGTTAAGGAAATGATAGAAAATTCTGTTGATGCCGGAGCAAAAAATATAACTGTTGAAATTAAAAACGGCGGCACAACATATATCAGAATTACAGACGACGGATGCGGAATTGAGCGTAGCGAGGTAAAAAAGGTATTTATATCTCACGCAACAAGCAAGATTTGTGCTAAGGAGGATCTTAATTCGATCGGCACTCTCGGCTTTAGGGGCGAGGCTATGGCTTCAATTTCTGCTGTTGCAAGGGTTGAGCTTCTCACAAAGTCATCACTTGAGGATGTCGGCACAAGATATGAGATTGCCGCAGGCGAGGAAATATCTCTTGACGATGCAGGATGTCCAAACGGTACAACAATCGTTGTGAGGGATATGTTCTATAACACTCCTGCAAGAATGAAATTTCTTAAAAAGGATGTCACGGAGGGTAATTCCGTTGCAGGTGTTGTTGACAGAATGGCAATATCTCATCCTGAAATATCCTTTAGGTTTATCCGTGATTCAAAGCAAACGCTCATTACCTCCGGAAACGGTGATCTTAAATCGGCAATTTATTCCGTATTCGGTAAGGAAATCAGTGAAAGCCTTATCAGTGTTGATTATTCGTACGAAAATATGAGAGTCAGCGGCTTTGTTTCAAAGCCTACTGCTTCAAGAAAAAGCAGAGCAATGCAGTTTTTCTTTATCAACAGCAGGCTTGTTAAATCCGCAACCGCTATGGCGGCTCTTGAGCAGGCGTACAAGAATTCGATTATGCAGGGAAGATTTCCTATGTGTGTGCTGAATATTGAGCTTAATCCCGCACTTGTCGATGTCAATGTTCATCCTGCAAAGATTGAGGTTCGATTTGCAAACGAAAAGCCGATTTTTCAGCTTGTGTACTTTGGAGTGAAAATGGCGGTTGAGAATGACCGTTCCGTAAAGGAAGCGCAGTTCACTCCAAGACTTGAGGAAATATATTCTCAGCCTGCCGAGGATAAGAAGGAAAATACATATTCATCAAGGCTTGATTTCTTTAAAAGGAAGCCGGAGCCGCCTGTTCAACAGACCTTTAGGATTAAATCAGATGCTCCCGTTGTTTATGGCACGGATGATAAAAAATCAAGTGACGCGGTATTAAGCTCGTCAGGCAATGCGTACAACAAGCCTGTCGTCAGTGTAAATAACAGCCTTAATCAAAGCAAGCCTGATGTCAGGATTGAAGAAGATAACAGTATTGATGTAATTGAATCAACACAGCAGGTTGTAACTGCTGATGAAACCGTTAAGGAAGATGTGCCGAGCTTTAAGCTTATAGGCGAGGCGTTTAAAACCTATTTGATTGTTGAGATTGAAAACGAGCTTTATTTCATAGATAAGCACGCCGCACACGAGCGTATGAACTACGAAGCCTTTAGGTCGCAGGCGGAGATTGAAACTCAAATGCTTCTAACTCCGCAGGCAGTAAATCTGTCAAAGGACGAGCTTGGAGCATTTATTGATAATGCCGAGCTTGTCGGCAAATGCGGCTTTGAGGTTGAGCAGTTTGGTGAAAGCTCTGTTATTGTCAGAGCAATTCCGTCGCTTGCATCAGGCAGTAATATTGAAGATTTGATTACCGAAATCGCTCAAAAGCTTCTTGAGCATAAAACGGATATTGAGCCTGATAAAATTGATTGGATTTACCACTCGGCTTCGTGCAGAGGCGCTGTTAAGGCAGGCGATTTTACCTCGCCGAGAGAGCAGGAATTATTTGTCAAAAAGCTTCTCTCAATGCCCAACATTCGCTTTTGCCCTCACGGCAGACCGGTATTTATCAAAATATCAAGGTACGATATTGAAAAGCAGTTTGGCAGAGCTTGATTATTAAATTTGATTGTATGAAGAAAAAAATTATTGTTGTGGCAGGACCGACCGCTTCCGGTAAAACTGCATTAGGAATTGAAATTGCAAATGCCGTCGGCGGCGAGATTATTTCCGCCGATTCAATGCAGGTATATAAGGGCATGCCTATTGCTACCGCAGCCCCGACTGCCGAAGAGAGAAGCATGGCAAATCATCATCTAACAGAATTTCTTGATTGCGATGAAGGCTTTTCCGTAGCAAAATGGTGTGAGCTTGCAAGAGTAAAAATTGATGAGATAATTGCAAGAGGTAATGTTCCGGTAATTGTCGGCGGTACGGGCTTGTTTATTGACAGTCTTGTTGACAACATTGTCTTTGAGGATGTAGAGATAAATACAGAGCTTCGCAGCAGGCTTATGCAAAGAGATAACAACTCTCTTTACGAGGAGCTTTTAAGCGTTGACAGCGAGGCGGCAGCGGATATTCACCCGAATAATAAAAAAAGAGTTGTCAGAGCGCTTGAGCTTTATTATTCAGGCTCCGGCAAAACTCAACAAAATATAAATTCAAGAAAAAACGATAATCCTTATGAAACACTGTATTTTGTGATTGATTATAGGGACAGGCAAACACTTTATGACAGAATAAATCAAAGAGTTGACAAAATGGTTGAGCTTGGTATTGTTGACGAGGCAAAAAAAGCGTTATCCTGCAAGCTTGACACCTCGGCACAGGCGATAGGTCATAAGGAGCTGGCACCATACATCAACGGCGAGCTTTCGCTTGAAGATGCCGTTGATAATTTGAAGAAGGAAACAAGGCATTATGCCAAAAGGCAAATCACTTGGTTTAAAAGAAGAGATAATGCAGTAAGACTTGCTGTTGAAAAAGATATTCAAGAGGTCAAGTCTTTTGCAGTCAATAAATGTGAGGATTTTTTAAATGGCTGACAGTAAAGCAAAAAAAGTAAATAAAAATCCTAATGATTCTAATGTTAAGGAAGCAAAGATTAGGGCAGATGTTTTGGTAATAGCGGTTGTTCTTTTGCTTATTGCCGGATACATTTTCTTTGAAGCTTACAATGCAACTCATGTTGAGGTTCAAACAATAACTGCCGTTTCTTCAACTGTTTATGAAACTGTTGAGGCTAAGGCACTTGTTGTCAGAAACGAGCATATAATCAACAACAACAGTAACGGCATCACTGTTTCTTGTGTTGAGGATGGCGGCAAGGTTAAGGTTAACGGCAATATCGCTATGCTCTTCTCATCCGAGGAGGATGCAAAGCGCTATACATCAACAATCGGGCTTAGAGATGAGCTTGATTATTATATTAACCTCGAGAGTAAGGCGGCGGGTATGGCAACCGATGTCGCTTCAATAGATAAGGATATTCTCGAGGATGTAAACAGCTATATAAGAAGCTCGGCATCGTATCACGACGGAGCGCTTGACAGCAGTGCACTTGCACTTAACGATAAGCTTACAAGGCGTCAAATCATAATCGGTGAAAAGGTAGATATTTCTTCCGTAAAAGAAAGTCTGCAGTCGCAGATTAACGAGCTTGACGCAAGCAGCTGTGCACCGACAGGCTTTGTCACAACTGATGAATCGGGCGTGTATTCTTCGTTTACCGACGGACTTGAGTCTGCTTTTGATTACAAAGGTATTAGTGAAATTGACACAGAGTCATTTGATAAATACATGAAGATGGCGAGTGACGCAAGGGCAACAAAATCGCTCGGCAAGCTGATTACAAGCTATGAGTGGTACTTCTGCTGCAAGGTTAGTGCAAATGATGTTAGGGGTATCAATGACGGTGATGTTTTAAGTGTTGCACTCAAGAACAGTGATCAGGTTATTGAATGTGAGGTTGTCAGCGGTGCTACACTTGACCTCGGTGTTGAGGAGTCTGTGCTTGTTTTAAAATCCTCTGAAATGAACGGTCAAATTGCCGCAATGAGAGTTGAGGATATTGAAATTCGATTTAACGAGTACGACGGCTTTAAGGTTCCGTCAAATGCAATACATGTTGATGACGACGGAAATAAGATTGTGTATGCGCTTGTGGCAAATCAGGTTGTTGCAAGATCGGGCGAAATAATCTATTCAACAAAGGATTATGCAGTATTCAAGTACAGTCCCGATATTGATAATTCAATTCGCCTATATGATCAAATAATTACACAGGGAAAGGATTTGCATAATGGAAAAGTTTATACCTGATGAAGCAAGACTTCAGGCAGTCGAGGATAATTATAAAGCAATTAGGGATAAGGTTTATAACACCGCAGTGAAAGCCGGCAGAAATCCTGAGGATGTAAGGCTTATGGCTGTTACAAAGACGGTTGAAAGCGTTTATATCAATAAAGCTATCGACCTCGGTGCAAGCCTTATCGGTGAAAACAGAGTTCAGGAATATCTCGGCAAAAAGGACGAGCTTCATCTTGACGGAGTTGAAAAGCACCTTATCGGCCACCTTCAAACAAACAAGGTTAAGCAGATTGTGGGTGAGGTTGACATGATTGAGTCTGTCGATTCATTCAAGCTTGCAAAGGAAATAAGCAGAGTCAGCGTTGCAAAGGGTGTTACCTCAAATGTTCTTGTCGAGGTCAATGTCGGTAAAGAAGAGTCAAAGAGCGGTATCTTTGCAGAGCAGCTTGAGGAACTGCTCTATGAAATCAGCGAGCTTCCGTCTGTAAAGGTCAAAGGTCTTATGACTATTCCGCCTATTTGCGACAGTGAATCGGAGGTGTCACAATATTTTGCATCAATGTATCAATCTTTTATTGACATTAGAGATAAAAAAATAGATAATATAGAGATGAATATTTTATCAATGGGAATGAGCGGCGATTTTGAAGCTGCCGTTGCTAATGGTTCAAATATAGTAAGAGTAGGTTCGGCAATATTTGGTGCAAGAAAGTATTTTTAAGGAGAGGCGAATATGAGTTTTTTTGATAAGCTTAAGGAAATCGTTACTGAAAGTGATGAGGACGATTTTGATGATTTTTACGAAGAGGACAACAGCTCTTCATTGGGATTAGGAGGTCTTACTCCGCCAAGGAGGGAGAGAAGTCAAAGAAGGGAATCTGCAAGCGAGGAAAGAGTTGAGCGTTCACGCATTAAGCGTCACGACGACAGGGTTGTCAACATTCATACAACTACTCAGCTTCAAGTCGTTCTTGTTAAACCGGAGCGTTTTGAAGAGGCTGCGACAATAGCAGATAACCTTAATGAAAAGAGAACGATAGTTCTTAATCTTGAGAGTACAAACAGGGATGTTGCCCGCAGGTTGCTTGACTTTTTAAGCGGTGCGGCTTACATCAGCAACGGTCAAATCAAAAGAGTTGCTAACAGCACCTATATAATCACCCCTTACAATGTTGACATTATGGGCGACCTTATAGATGAGCTTGAAAACAACGGAATGTTTATGAGATAAAAGTGTTGGGAGGATATGTTATGATTACACCGAGTCAAATTAGAGAAAAGAAGATTTCCACTGTTGAAAGCGGAGGCTACAACAAGGACGAGGTTAACGAGCTTTTGCTTGATGTTATTGAGTCCTATGAGGCAGTTTACGCTGAAAACAAAGAGCTGTACAGAAAAATGGAAATTCTTGCTAACAGAATTGAAGAGTACAGAGCTGATGAGGATTCAATTAAATCTGCATTGATTAACGCACAGAAGATGGCAACTCAGGTTGTTAACGAAGCAAAGGAAAGTGCAGAGAAAAAGATTTCCGAAAGTGCTGCATCGGCACAACAGACAGTTCTTGATGCTAAGGAAAAGGCTGATAAGATTATCGGCGAAGCAAGAGATTATGTTGCAAATCTTACTCAGGAAAAGGAAAAGGCAGCAGGCGAAATCATGTCTGAGGCTGAAAAGAAGGCTAATGCCGCAATCAGCGGTGCAAAGCTTGTTGCACAGAATGCTATTGATGAGGCAAAAACAATTTCAAGAGATATTATTGAAAAGGCAAAGGCTGAAAAGGAATATAACCAAAATATAACGGCAAAGCTTAAGGAAGAGTCAAAGAGCTTTAAGGCAAGCCTTGTTTCTCTTTATGAAACACAGCTTCAAAAGCTTAAGGACATAGTTGAACAGGATTCATCGGATGACATTGAGGAGGAGTTTAACACTCTTATCAACCACATCGACGCTCTTTCGGAGGATGACATCCCGCAAGAGACAGAAGAGGTTGAGGAAATCGTTGAAGAAATTGTTGAAGAGCCTGTTCAGGAGGAAATCGCAGAAGTTCCGCAGACTAACGAGGAGACAGTCGAGGAGGTAACTGAAGAACCCGCTGATGATGAGCTTATTCTTGACGAGCAGCTTGACGCCGTTGATAGCATTATTGAGGAAATAGGCGATGTTCCTCAAGCAAGCGAGAAGGAAATTGAGCCTGTTCCCGAATCTCCCGAAAAGGTAGCAGACGCAATCAATGCTTTTTCAAGCGATGAGATTACACCGATAGATAATTCTTCATCAATTCCTGTTGTAGAGGAAGAGGTAATGCCGTTTGAAACATATTTCAATGTCAACAGAAACGATCCTCACAACACAAACGAAACAATTTCACTTATTCCTCCCGATGATGACGAGGATGACGACGATACAACTAAATTTAAGGGCTTCTTCAAAAAGAAGAAATAAGCCTTTACTAAGGAGCAAAATATAATGGACTACAATCAAACTTTAAATCTTCCGAAAACCGAATTTCCCATGAGGGCTGGTCTTCCAAAGCGTGAGCCTGAATTCCTTGCAAGATGGGAAAGAAACGACCAGTACAGTCAGCTTATGAAGCATAACGACGGTAAGCCTCTTTTCGTTCTTCACGACGGCCCTCCTTATGCAAACGGCGACATTCATATCGGTCATGCACTTAACAAGACACTTAAGGATTTTATCGTAAGATATAAGAACATGACGGGCTTTAAGTCACCGTTCGTTCCCGGCTGGGATACTCACGGCTTGCCGACAGAGCTTGCAGCTCGTAAAAAAGCAGGCATCAGCGCTGAGACCGATATTTCCGATCTTGAGCTTAGAAAAATTTGCAGAGATACAGCTCTCGGTTTTGTTGATGTTCAGCGTGAGTCATTTAAAAGACTTGGTATTATCGGTGAATGGGATAATCCTTACATTACTCTTCAAAAGGAGTTTGAACAGGAGCAGATTAAGGTTTTCGCAACAATGGCATCACAGGGCTACATCTATAAGGGATTGAAGCCGGTTTATTGGTGTCCGGATTGTAACACTGCACTTGCTGAAGCTGAAATCGAGTACGCAGAGGATCCTTGCCATTCAATCTATGTTAAGTTTAATGTAACAGATGATATGGGTAAGCTTACTGCTTTAGGCGCTGACCTTTCAAAGACATACTTTGTTATTTGGACAACAACAACATGGACTCTTCCTGCAAATGTTGCAATCTGTGTAGGTCCAAACTATGAATACTCACTTATTAAGTCAGGCGATGAGTATTATGTTATGGCAACAGATCTTGCACCTGCAGCTATGGAGGCAAAGGGCGTAACTGATTACGAAACAGTCGGCATTATAAGAGGCTCGGAGCTTGAGTATATGAAGACTCAGCATCCGTTCATTGACCGCACATCACTCGTTATTGTTGGTGATCATGTTACACTTGAGAGCGGTACAGGCTGTGTTCACACTGCTCCCGGTCACGGTGTTGATGACTTTATCGTTTGTAAGAAATATCCTGAAATTCCTGTTATCGTACCTGTTGATGCAAAGGGTAGGCTTACAGAGGAAGCAGGTCAGTTTGCAGGTCTTACAACAGAGGAGGCAAACAAGCCTATCGCGCAGCATCTTGACGAAACAGGCGCTCTCTTTGCATTAAAGAAGATTGAGCACCAGTATCCGCACTGCTGGAGGTGTCATAAGCCGGTTATCTTCCGTGCAACAAGTCAGTGGTTCTGCTCGGTTGACGATTTCAAGGCTGCTGCCGTTGATGCTGCAGAGGATGTTAAGTGGTACCCTGAGTGGGGCAAGGACAGGCTTCAGTCTATGGTTCAGGAAAGAGCTGATTGGTGTATTTCCCGCCAGAGAAAATGGGGTGTTCCGATTCCTGTTGTATATTGTCAGGATTGCGGCAGGGAGATTATCGATAACGACCTTATGGCTAAGGTTTCCGACATTTTTGGTGAGGAAGGCTCGGATGCATGGTATGCACACGACGCAGAATATTTCCTCCCCGAAGGCTTCAAGTGTCCTCATTGCGGCAGCGACAAGGGCTTTGATAAAGAAAAGGACATCATGGATGTTTGGTTTGATTCCGGCTCATCACACGCAGCAGTTTGCAAGAACAGAGAATATCTTAAGACTCCTGCCGATGTATATCTTGAGGGTGCAGACCAGTACAGAGGTTGGTTCCAGTCATCGCTTCTCACATCTGTTGCAGGCGGCGCAAGAGCACCGTTTGAGCAGATTATCACTCATGGTTGGACTGTTGACGGAGAAGGCAAAAAGATGTCAAAGTCACTTGGCAACGGTATTGCACCTCAGCAGATTATTGAACAGTACGGTGCAGATATTTTGAGACTTTGGGTTGCAAGCGCCGACTACCATGCCGATATTCGTATCAGCCCTGAAATTCTTAAGCAGATTTCGGATAACTATCGTAAGATTCGTAACACTGCAAGATATTGCCTTGGTAATCTCTACGATTTTAACCCTGATACAGATATGGTTGCAAATGAAAATCTTGAAGAGCTTGACAAGTATGCTCTTATGAAGCTTGACGAGGTTCTTGCGATTGCCCGTAAGGCTTTTGAGGAGTATGATTATCATACAGCTGCTCACTCACTTCACAATTTCTGTGTTGTTGATATGAGTAATTTCTACTTTGATGTTCTTAAGGACAGACTTTATACATCTGCTCCTGCAAGCAACACAAGACGCGCGGCACAGACAGTTCTTTATAAGGTTCTTGATGCTCTTACTCTTATTCTTACTCCGATTCTTGCATATACTGCAGATGAGATTTGGCTTGAAATGCCGCACGATAAGAGCAAGAATCCTGAATCACCACTCTTTAACGATATTCCTACACCTGATTATATTGAGGCTGACGATGCATTTATTGCAAAGTGGGACAGAATTCATTCGGTAAGAACCGATGTTCAAAAGGCTCTTGAGCTTGCAAGAAACGAAAAGATTATCGGTAAGCCGCTTGAGGCAAGCGTTACACTTTATGCAGACGGCGAGCTTTTCGACTTTCTTGACGGTGTTAAGGCAGACCTCCCTGAAATCTTTATTACATCAGCAGTAAAGGTTGAAAACGGTAAGGGTGATGTTGAAGGTGATGTTGAAGGACTTTCGGTATCTGTTGCAAAGGCAGACGGCGAAAAGTGCGAGCGTTGCTGGAAATATTCCGATACAGTCGGTGCCGACAGCGAGCACCCGACACTTTGCGCTCACTGCGCAGCAGTAATGAAAGAGCTATAATAATTTACAATCAAGGCACATGGCAAAGTCATATTCTTGTACAAAGCTGTGTGCCTGCGTTGTATTGACGAGGTGAGAGAATGAAGCTTAATAATAAGAATATATGGTGTCCGGTTATGATTGCAGTAATCGTAGCTATTGACCAAATAACTAAATATTTAGCTGTCTCTTATCTTTACGGTCAGGACGCAAAACCGTTTATTAAAGGTGTTGTTGAATTTGTTTATGCAGAGAATACAGGTGTTGCATTCTCAATGTTCAGCAACGGCAGGTGGTTCTTTGTTGCATTAACATTGATAGTCACTTTAGCATGTATAGTTTATATGTTTAAGAAGGCTCAAAAGAATTTGTGGCTTTACTGGTCACTCGGCGTTATTATTTCAGGCGCAATCGGAAATCTTATAGACAGAATAAAGCTTGGCTATGTGATTGATTTTATAAATCCGATATTTGTAAATTTTGCAGTTTTTAACATTGCGGATTGCGCTATTACGCTTGGCAGTATCAGTCTTGTTGCTTACCTTGTAGTTGATATGTTCAAAAAGGAGGACAAGAGTGAGTCAAACAGCTGAAATTGTTATTGATGAGGGCATGAGCGAAATAAGGCTTGATAAGGTGATTTCGCTTGAGCTTGATACTCTTACGAGAAGTGCGGTAACATGCTTGATTGATGACGGCAATGTCACGGTTAACGGCAAGCCTGTGTCAAAAAGCTATAAGTGCAAAATCGGCGATACGGTAAATGTATTTATTCCCGATGCCCGTCCGCTTGAAGCAGCTGCCGAGGACATACCGCTTGATATTGTCTATGAGGATAATGACCTTCTTGTTGTTAATAAGCCAAAGGGCATGGTTGTTCATCCTGCGGCAGGCAACTACGACGGCACACTCGTTAATGCACTGCTTTACCATTGCGGTGACAGCCTGAGCGGTATCAACGGAGTTATACGACCGGGAATTGTCCACAGAATTGACAAGGATACATCAGGATTGCTTATTGTTGCAAAAAATGATAAGTCGCATTTAAGCCTTGCTCAGCAAATCAAGGAGCATTCCTTCCACAGAGCGTATCATGCAGTCGTTTACGGTAATATCAAAGAGGACAGCGGTACCGTAAATCAACCCATAGGCAGAAATCCTAAGGATAGAAAGAAGATGGCAGTAACTGACAGAAACTCAAAGAATGCTGTCACACATTTTGAGGTTATTGAGCGCTTCGGTGACTTTACACATATTAAATGCATACTTGAAACAGGCAGAACACATCAAATTCGTGTTCACATGTCATATATAGGTCATCCGCTTGCAGGTGATTGCGTTTATGGACCTAAAAAGGTTATCACATCGCTGAAAGGTCAGTGCCTTCATGCAGGTGAGATCGGCTTTGTTCACCCTACAACAAACGAATATCTTGAGTTTAAATCGGAGTTGCCTGACTATTTTGTTGAATTTCTTAACCAACTTAAGTCGAATAATTAGTGCATATTTATAACGATTTAAACGAGGTACGGATTATGGAAAAAACATTTGAAAATTGGCTTGTAGTATCAGATATTGATGGTACACTTAACAATAAATTCAGGAAGCTGCCTAAGCGCAACTACCTTGCAATCAAGGAGTTTACCGAGCGTGGCGGCAACTTTACTCTTGCCTCGGGCAGATTACAGTCGAGCCTTGGCAGGAATTACAGAAGAATTACACCGAATCAGCCTGCGGTTGTTCTTAACGGTGCCGGAATTTATGACTATGATAAGCAGAAAATGATTTGGCGCAGTACAATCGGTGAAAAGGGCAGAGAGTTTGTAAAATATATTGCTAATGAGTTTGACGATATTTTCAAAAGCGTTGACATTGGCGTGTATTTTGATGACTATGTTTATATCGTAAAAAGCGGATTGCTTTCTAAGGGTACAATGTATTTTGATAAGGCAAAGCACGAGTATGTTAAATCTATTGACGATGTGCCGAGCGAAGGCTGGATGAAGGTCATATTTTGGTCAAACCCATTTACAATTAACGAGCTTAAGTCGTTGGTATCAAAAATGGAAAATCCCGATGCGAATTTTATGTCGTCATCGGATTTCAGCTTTGAGATGCTTCAAAAGGATACTCACAAGGGTGTCGGTATAATGAAGCTTGCCGATATGATCGGTATTGAAAAAAGTCATGTTGCCGCTATCGGTGATTACTATAACGATTGGGATATGCTCAAAACCGTTGGACTTCCTGCGTGCGCAGGTCAGGCTCCGTCGGCAATTCATAAAATATGCAAGTTTGAGGCGTGCCATTGTAATCAGGGTTGCGTTGCGGATTTGCTTGAGTATATCATGTCAGGTAAGGCTGATGAGGCGATATTAAAAGAAATGGAGAGTGCAAAATAATGCTTACAATAGGCGCACATTTGAGTGCATCAAAGGGATATACTGCTATGCTTAAGCAGGCTATGTCAATCGGTGCAAATACATTTCAGTTTTTTACAAGGAATCCTCGCGGAGGTAGCGCAAAGGCAATTGACGAGGACGATGTCAATACATTTTTAAGGCTGATGCAGGAAAACGATTTTCCTGTTATTCTTGCTCACGCACCTTATACCCTTAATTGCTGCAGTGATAAGCCGGAGACGAGAGAGTTTGCATTGAACACATTTAAGGATGATCTTCAGCGTATGGAGTACACTCCTAATCAGCTTTACAATTTTCACCCCGGCTCACATGTAGGACAAGGTGTTGAAAAGGGAATAGAGCTTATTGCAGATGTTCTTAACAAGGCTTTGTTTAAGGATATGACAACAACCGTATTGCTTGAAACCATGGCAGGAAAGGGCTCAGAGGTCGGCAGAAGCTTTGAGGAGCTTCGCGCAATCATTGATGCGGTTGAGCTTGATGAAAAGCTCGGCGTATGCCTTGATACCTGTCATGTCAGCGATGCAGGCTATGATATAATCAACAATCTTGATTCTGTTCTTGATGAGTTTGATTCTGTAATCGGTCTTGACAGATTAAAGGCAATTCATCTCAACGACAGCAAAAATCCGCCGGAGTCCCATAAGGACAGGCACGAAAAAATAGGCGAAGGCTTTATCGGCATTGATGCTATTGAAAGGATTATCAATAATCCAAGACTTCGCCATCTTTCTTTCTTCCTTGAAACCCCGAATGAGCTTGACGGATATGCTCATGAAATTCAAGTGCTTAGAAATCTATATAAATAACAAAAGCCCACTATGACATTTGTCGTAGTGGGTTATTTTATATATTCAATCAGCTTTTCTTTTTTGTTTTCAACCTTTTCATCAATCACAGCATCAAGTAGCTTGTTGAGTGCCTCGCCGATTTCCTTTCCTTTAAATCCAAGTGAAGAAATATCCTTGCCGTTTATATCAAGCTGACTAACCGAGTAAGCCTCGCCACCGGCAATAATCGCATTAAAAACCGCTTCTCTTTTGTTAAGAGACTCTAATTCAGCACCTGTCATTTCGGGATTTTGAGCAAGCTTGTCTGCTCTTTTAACATCGATGAGGTCTTGAAAAGCATCTTTTCCGAGCATTGATAAAAGCTTTTTAATTTTTCTTCTATCACTGCTGATATGAATGTCATGAATAGGTATGATTGTCATGACTCTGTTGTAAAAGTCGTTTGACACCTTAAGCCTTTTGAGTATAGGCTCTGCCATTTCACCGCTGATAGCCTGATGTCCTTTGAAATGGTCAACTCCCTTACAGTCTGTTGTTCTTGCAAACGGCTTTCCGATGTCGTGCAAAAGCATAACAAATCTTAATTCGGGCTCATTTTTCACCATTTCAACTGCCTTGCAGGTGTGAGTCCATACATCGTATATATGCCACCGTGTGTTTTGAGGGCAATCAAAGGTTCTTGTGATTTCAGGGAGAATTACTGCAATAACCTCCTTGTATTCTACTAATGCTTTAAAAACATTTTTTCCCGAGAGAAGCTTTTTAAGCTCGACAAATATCCTTTCGCTTGATACATTCTTAAGCAAATCCCTGTTGTCGAAAATTGCTTTTTTTGTATCTTCCTCAATATCAAATCCAAGAACGGATTGAAAGCGTATTGCTCTCATAATACGCAGTGCATCCTCCTTGAATCTTTTGTCGGCATCACCGACCGCTCTTATAGTTTTGCTTTCAATGTCTTTCCTGCCGCCGTAAAGATCAACAAAGCCCTTGTCTTCATTAAAAGCAATAGCGTTTACGGTAAAATCTCTTCTTGCAAGGTCGCCTTCAATACTGCTTACAAAGCTGACTTTTTCGGGATGCCTGTTGTCAGTGTATTCGCCGTCGGTGCGAAATGTTGTAACCTCAAAGCAGCTCTCCTTGTAATGCACTGTAACGGTGCCGTGCTTTATGCCTGTTTCAATATATTTTATGTTGAGCCTGTCAAGGATTTCCTCAAGCTGATTAGGCTTAGCAGAGCATGCTATGTCGATGTCGTCACACTCTCTGCCCATGATATAATCTCTGACGCATCCGCCTACAAGATAAGCCTCGTAGCCGTATTTCGAAATGAGCCTAATCAACTCATTTGCCGTATTGTAAGCATTCAAGAAAATCACCTGCCTTAATTTGCTAATGCTATTTTAACACATATTTACAAATAATACAATTATGAGAAGCTTTAATAATTATTTATTGGTTGCACTGATCGGCGGATTCGGCTATTGCTTTATCGAAATTCTATGGAGGGGCAGAACACACTATTCAATGTTTTTTGCCGGCGCTATTGTCCTTACCTCGTTTTATTATATCAATTCCGTCTATCAAATATCCTTTTTTATGAAATGCGTTATCGGAATGATAATTATAACATCAATAGAGCTTGTGTTTGGAATAGTGTTCAATATTATTTTAAAGGAGCATGTGTGGGATTATTCAAATACACCGCTTAATCTCTTCGGTCAAATATGCCTGCCGTTTTCGCTTTTGTGGTTTGTGCTGTCGGGTGTAGTATTTAAAGCGATGGAGAAAATAGCGTAAAAGAAAAGGACAGCCGTTGACTGTCCTTTGGATTTATATTAGTCAGGATAACCGTTTGGATTTTGGCTTTGCCATCTCCAGCTGTCCTCGCACATTTCATCAAGACCTCTTTCAGCCCTCCAACCGAGCTCGTTAAGAGCCTTGCTTGCATCTGAATAGCAGGTAGCGATGTCGCCGGATCTTCTCGGTCCGATTTCATAAGGAATTTTCTTGCCCGACGCCTTTTCAAACGCCTTAACAACATCGAGAACGGAGTAGCCGATGCCTGTTCCGAGATTGTAGATAAACAATCCGCTTTCTCCTGCAACCTTGTTTACTGCCTTAACATGACCGAGTGCAAGGTCAACAACATGAATATAATCTCTTACACCGGTGCCGTCGTGAGTATCGTAGTCGTCACCGTAAACGGTAAGGTGATCTCTCTTGCCGATAGCCACCTGTGTAATATACGGCATAAGATTGTTTGGAATTCCGTTTGGATCCTCACCCATAGTACCGCTCTTGTGAGCGCCGATTGGATTGAAATATCTAAGCAGGCAGATTGACCATTCGTTGTCGGATGTGTATAGGTCCTTGAGTATGCACTCAATCATAAACTTTGTTCTGCCGTAAGGGTTGGTAACACCGCCAACCTCCATGCTTTCAACAAGCGGAGAAACATTGTTCATGCCATAAACAGTTGCCGATGATGAAAATACGATTTTCTTGCAACCGTATTTTCTCATTACATCAAGAAGAATGAGTGTTCCCGTAACATTGTTGTCAAAATATTCAAGTGGCTTTTCTACGCTTTCACCAACTGCCTTAAGTCCCGCAAAGTGAATTACGGATTCAATGCTTTCATTTTCAAAAATGCCCGATAAACCTTCGGCATCTCTAATGTCACACTCATAAAATTTGAAATCCCTGCCTACTAAAGCCTTAATTCTGTCGTAAGAGCTTTTTTTGCAATTGTAAAGATTATCTGCAACAACAACATCAATACCTGCATTCATAAGCTCAACGCATGTGTGAGAGCCGATATATCCAAGACCGCCTGTTACTAAAACTGACATAGTAAAACTCCTTTTGTTATGGTTGAAATAGTTGGATTTGTATTTGTATTAGTATGCCTTACCCCAGTAGAGCATCTTTTTTGCAGGCTTACCGCAGCAGATGCACTTGTCTGAGATTTCCTCCTGATCAAACGGAATACAGCGAGAGCCGACGCCGGTTATTTCCTTAACCTTGTCCTCACATTCCTCGTCGCCGCACCACATAGCCTTTACAAAGCCGTCGCCGTTTTCCTCAAGAGCCTTAGTGATTTCATCAAGAGTGGTGCACTTATAGGTTCTGTTCTCTCTGTTTTCAAGAGCCTTTTGATAAAGACCGTCTCTAACCTCCTGAAGCTTTTGAGGGATAACCTCAGCAAGCTTGTCAAGAGGAACGATTGTCTTTTCTCTGTTGTGTCTTGTAACAACAACACACTGATTATTCTCTATGTCCTTCGGTCCAAGCTCAACTCTAACCGGTACACCCTTCATTTCGTATTCTGCAAACTTCCAACCCGGTGAGTTGTTTGAGTCGTCAATCTTAACTCGGCATATACCCTTGAGCTCATCTGTGAGAGCATAAGCTCGATCAAGCACACCCTCCTTGTGCTGTGCGATAGGAATAACCATAACCTGAATAGGTGCAACGGCAGGCGGAAGAACAAGTCCGTTGTCGTCACCGTGAGTCATGATAATTGCACCGATAAGTCTTGTTGTCATACCCCAAGAGGTTTGGTGCGGATATGTAAGCTGATTTTCCTTGTTTGAATATTGAATTTCAAATGCCTTAGCAAAGCCGTCGCCGAAGTAGTGGCTTGTGCCTGCCTGAAGAGCCTTACCGTCATGCATAAGAGCCTCAATGCAGTATGTGCGCTCTGCACCTGCAAATTTATCGCTCTCTGTTTTCATTCCCTGCACAACAGGAATAGCAAGCGACTCTTGGCAGAATTTTGTATAAATGCCAAGCATCTTCTCTGTTTCCTCAATAGCCTCCTCGGCAGTAGCGTGGAGTGTGTGTCCCTCCTGCCATAAGAACTCTCTTGAACGAAGGAAAGGTCTTGTTGTCTTTTCCCATCTTACAACAGATACCCACTGATTGTAGAGCTTTGGAAGGTCGCGGTGAGAATGAACAACATTTTTGAAATGCTCACAAAAAAGTGTTTCCGATGTAGGACGAACGCAAAGTCTTTCTTCAAGCTTTTCGCTGCCGCCGTATGTTACCCATGCACATTCAGGCGCAAAGCCTTCAACATGGTCCTTCTCCTTTTGAAGCAGGCTTTCGGGAATAAACATAGGCATGCACACATTCTCGTGTCCTGTTTCCTTAAACATTTTGTCAAGGATTGACTGTATGTTCTCCCAAATTGCGTAGCCGTACGGTCTTATAACCATGCAGCCCTTAACGCTTGTGTATTCAACAAGCTCTGCTTTTTTGCACACATCTGTGTACCACTTGGCAAAATCCTCATCCATTGATGTAATGGAGTCAACCATTTTCTTCTGGTCTTTAGCCATTTTTATATCTCCTTAATCGTTATTTCTGTTTAGACTGTAATATTATAAACTATTTATTTGTATAAGTAAAGTAAGAAATCGAAAAAAATAATATCCGCATGTAGAAAATTGCAATTATAATTCCATAATTATTATTCAGTTATTACTATGCTAAATGCTTGATATTTTACGCGGTTTGTGGTATAATTGCATCTAATTAGGATAGATGGTGCGCAACTAATATTGCGACCGTTTCAACAGGTGGTGAGCGAATGCTTCAATTTGCAAATTTGATAAATCCCATCAATCTCGGTATAAGGGAATATATCCTTGAGGAGCTTGAGATTGAGGATGTTTTTACAATACCTAACACCGGCATAACAGTTGATGAATCTACTGTCGTATCATGGATAATAATGTCAGCAATATTTATTCTATCATTCATTCTCACAAGAGGGATGAAGGTTGACGGTGACATTTCAAGAAGACAGATTTTCATTGAAATGTGTGTCGATAAAATGAGAAGTTTTTTTCGCAATATCATAGGCGAGCATGCTGATGAATATGTGCCGTGGTTAATGAGCGTGGCAGTATATATCGGCGCATCAAATATGATAGGTATTTTAGGAATGAAGCCTCCGACAAAGAGCATGCAGGTCACGGCGGCGCTTGCGCTGACAACAATAGTGCTTGTTGAGGCGGCGGGCATTAAGCATAAGGGCATTAAGGGCCACCTAAAGTCCTTTGCCCAGCCGGTTGCCGTTGTTCTTCCAATCAATATTATGGAAATAGCAATTAAGCCTATTTCTCTTTGTATGCGACTTTTCGGTAATATCATAGGCGCATTTATTATTATGGAGCTTATCAAATATTTTTGGTTTACGAATATCGGTATATCCCTTGCATTTGGATTTTATTTTGATTTGTTTGATGGTTTTCTTCAAGCATATATATTTGTATTCCTGTCTTCAATTTATATAAAAGAGGCTGTGGAATAATAAATCGTTTTGCAAGTTGATAAATAATAACAAATAAACATAAAGGAGATAAAATTATGTTAGCATTAGGAGCAGCAATCGCAGTATTAACAGGTATCGGCGCAGGTGTCGGTATCGGTATCGCAACAGGTAAGGCAGTTGAGTCAATAGCTCGTCAGCCGGAGGCAGCAGGCGAAATCAGATCAACCCTTATCATCGGATGTGCTCTTGCAGAGGCAACAGCCGTTTACGGTCTTGTTGCTACTATTTTGATTATCTTTGTTGCAAAATAATTGCGCAAATCAAAATGGCGAATGAAAAGGAGCACTATTCATGTTAAAATTTGACTGGAATTTTCTCTTTACGATTATCAATCTTGTCATCTTCTATATTCTTATGAGGAAGTTTATTTTCGGAAAGATTATCAGTGTTATGGATAAGCGTAAGGAGCTTATACAAAAGCAGTTTGATGAGGCAGACGAGGCAAAGGCACAGGCAGAGCAAATCAAGGAAGAATATCAGTCGCATCTTGATAATGCCGAAAGTGAAAGACAGGAGTTAATCAACTGTGCTAAAGCTGAGGCTAAAAGAGAGTACGACAAGATTATTGATAAGGCACAGCTTGATGCCGAGCGCGTTAAGTCAGATGCAAAAAAGAGTGCAGAGCTTGAAACGGAAAAGGCAAGGCTTGCAGTTAACGAAGAAATCGCACAAATCGCGATGGAAACTGCCGCAAAAATTGTAGGCGATAAAGCAAGTCCCCAAACAGACAGCGAGCTGTACAACAAATTTTTAGATGAAAGCAGTGATGATTGATGAGCAGTAATTACGAAAGCTATATTGACGCACTGTTTAAGTCGAATGCAGGTGTGTCAAGCCTTGAGGACGCATTAAGGATTATTAACTCAACAAAGGAGTTAAAGGATATTCTTGATAATCCAAATGTTACCTCGGCTGAAAAGGAAGCAGTATGCGCAGAGCTTTTTGCCCCGTCGGTAAAGGGCTTTATTGCCGAGCTTGCAGATAACGGCAGACTCGGTGAGCTTGCTGATATTATCGACACCTATATCAAGGAAATAAATAAAAAATCAAATGTTGCAGATGCGACCGTTTATTGTGTTACAAGTCCTGACGAAAAGCAGCTTGAAGGCATCAGGGAATTTGTTTGCAGGGAATGTAACGCAGGAGATGCAAGCATTAAAATTGTCAAGGACGAAAGTCTTATCGGCGGATTTATTATCAATATCGGCGACAGGGAATACGACCATAGCCTGAAGGGCAAGCTTGATTCAATCAAGAGCAGGGTTATTCAAAGCGCCCGAGATGCCCATACGGACACAGGCTCTGTCGTTGCAATTCTCAAAAAGGATATTAAGGATTTCGAGATTAAGGTAAACGAGGAAGAAATCGGCACGGTTATTAAGGTCGGCGACAGTATTGCAACAATACATGGACTTAATCATGCTATGTACGGCGAAATAGTTGTCTTTGAAAACGGCGTTAAGGGCATGGTTCAGGATATTAGAAAAAATCACATCGGTGTTATTCTTTTTGATTCGGACACCGGAGTTTATCAGGGCAGCAAGGTTAAGCGCACCCATAAAAAAGCAGGTGTTCCTGTCGGCGAAGCGTTTATCGGCAGGATTATAAATTCGCTTGGTGAGCCGATTGACGGCAAGGGTGATATTGAAGCAAGCGATTACAGAGCGGTTGAGCAAACCGCACCGTCAATTGTTGACAGAAAGAGAGTTGATACTCCGCTTGCTACCGGTATTCTTTCTATCGACTCAATGTTTCCTATCGGTCGCGGTCAGCGTGAGCTTATTATCGGTGACAGGCAGACAGGTAAAACATCTATTGCGCTTGATGCTATACTTAACCAAAAGGGTAAGGATGTAATTTGTATTTATAACGCAATCGGTCAAAAGGCTTCGAGCGTTGCAAAGCTTGTTAACACACTTGAAAAATCAGGTGCAATGGACTACACAATAGTGGTCTGCTCAACTGCATCGGAGCCTGCTTCGCTTCAGTATATTTCACCGTATTCGGCAACCGCCTTGGCAGAATACTTTATGTATCAGGGCAAGGATTGTCTTATCGTGTATGATGATTTGAGTAAGCACGCTGTTGCTTACAGAGCGCTTTCGCTTTTGCTTGAGAGAAGCCCCGGCCGTGAAGCGTATCCCGGTGATGTGTTCTATCTTCACTCAAGACTTCTTGAGCGTTCAAGCAAGCTTTCCGATGAGCTTGGAGGAGGCTCTATTACCGCCTTGCCTATTATTGAAACACAGGCAGGTGATGTGTCGGCATATATACCGACAAATGTAATTTCTATAACCGACGGTCAAATCTTCCTTGAGAGTGATTTGTTTTTCAGCGGTATGCGTCCTGCGGTAAATGTAGGTCTGTCCGTATCCCGTGTCGGCGGTGACGCGCAAACAAAGGCTATGAAGAAGGCTGCCGGCTCTCTTCGTATTGATCTTGCGCAGTATCGTGAAATGGAAGTGTTCACGCAGTTTTCATCCGACCTTGATGAAGAAACAAAGGCAGGTCTTGTCTATGGTAAGGGATTGATGGAGCTATTAAAGCAGCCGCTCGGCAATCCGCTTTCGCTCTCCGATATGGTTATTACACTCGTTTGTGCTACAAACAAGCGATTTGTTGATTTACCGATAGAGAAAATCAAGTCCTTCCAGATGAATATGCTTGAATATTTTTCAACTCATCACAGCGATATTGTCGATACGATTGAAAAGGATAAGGCTATCGACGATAGCTTGAAGGAGCAGATTTTAGCAGCAGCAGACGAATATAAGAGGTTGAACAATGGCTAATGCCCGTGAAATTCAAGCCAGAATGAAGTCAATTAAGGACACAATGAAAATCACAAATGCAATGTGCATGATTTCGTCCTCAAAGCTTCAAAAGGCAAGAAGAGACCTTAAAAATACAGAGCCTTATTTTTACACAATTCAAGAGGCACTTGCGAAAATCCTTGATCTCTCACCTGAAACAGGTAATGAGTTTTTCGACAAGAGAGAGGATCTGCCGTCAAACGAGAGAAAACAGGGTTATATAGTAGTTACAGCTGACAAAGGTATGGCAGGTGCATATAACCACAATGTTATTAAGATTGCGGAAAAAGAGGCTTTGTCCGATAACAAAAATATGCTTTTTGTTGTCGGTGAGGTAGGTCGCAGATATTTTGAAAAAAAGAATATTCCTATTGATATTGATTTTAAATATACTGCTCAAAATCCTAATATGAACAGAGCGAGAATTATCAGCGAAAAGGTTGTTGATTTATTCAAAAGAGGAGAGCTTGACGAGGTGTATATTATTTATACCAAGATGGTCAATTCGGTTACTGTCAACGCCGAGATGATTAAGCTTCTTCCTCTTAAGCGAACAAGAATTGAGGATGTTGACAGGCGAAACAGCTATGAAAGCTGTATATTCGAGCCTGACATTGACAGCGTTTTTGAGCATATTGTTCCAAACTATGTAGCAGGCTTTGTGTATGGCGCGCTTGTGGAGTCGTATTGCTCAGAGCATAACGCAAGAATGATGGCTATGCAAACGGCGACCGACGCAGCAAGTGATATGCTCAAGCTACTTGATATTGAATATAATCGTGCAAGGCAGGCGGCAATCACACAGGAGATAACAGAGGTTATTGCCGGTGCAAAGGCACAAAAGAATAAAGCAGATTAGGAGGTGTCCTTTTATGAATAACGGTAAAATAGTTCAGGTTATGGGACCTGTTGTTGATGTTCAGTTTGATGGAGAGTTACCGAAAATTAAGGACGCTCTTGAGGTTTATCTTGACGGCAAAAGACTCGTTATGGAGGTCAGTCAGCATTTAGGCGGCGGATGCGTTCGTTGTATAATGCTTGCGGCATCCGAGGGACTTTCAAAGGATATGGAGGTTATCGCAACAGGCGACGCGATTAAGGTGCCTGTCGGTAATAAAACTCTTGGCAGATTATTCAATGTAACAGGCGATGCCATTGACGGCGGTGACAGTCTTGAAAATGAAGAGCATTGGGCAATTCATCGCAAGCCTCCTACATTTGAGGAGCAGGCATCAGAGGTAGAAATTCTTGAAACAGGTATCAAGGTTATCGACCTTCTTACACCGTATCCAAAGGGTGGTAAAATCGGTCTTTTCGGCGGTGCAGGTGTTGGTAAGACTGTTCTTATTCAGGAGCTTATCACAAATGTTGCAACACAGCACGGCGGTTATTCCATATTTACCGGTGTCGGCGAAAGAAGCCGTGAGGGTAATGATTTGTGGAGAGAAATGGGTGAGTCGGGCGTTCTTGCAAAAACCGCGCTCGTGTTCGGTCAAATGAACGAGCCGCCGGGAGCAAGAATGAGAGTCGCAGAAACAGGATTGACAATGGCTGAGTATTTCCGCGATGTTGATCATCAGGATGTGCTTTTATTTATCGACAATATATTCCGTTTTGTTCAGGCAGGCTCGGAGGTTTCCGCGCTTCTCGGCAGAATGCCGTCAGCCGTTGGCTATCAGCCTACTCTTGCAACAGATGTCGGTGAGCTTCAGGAGCGTATTGCTTCAACAAAGTCAGGCTCAATCACATCGGTTCAGGCTGTTTATGTTCCTGCCGATGACCTTACGGACCCTGCCCCTGCAACAACATTTGCTCACCTTGATGCAACAACCGTTCTTTCAAGAAAAATTGTTGAGAAGGGTATCTATCCTGCTGTTGATCCGCTTGAGTCAAATTCTCGTATTCTTGAGCCGGATGTCGTAGGAACAGAGCATTACGAGGTTGCGCGTAAGGTTCAGGAGTATCTTCAAAAGTATAAGGAGCTTCAGGATATTATTGCTATTCTCGGCATGGAGGAGCTTTCCGACGAGGATCAGCTTACCGTTTATCGCGCAAGAAAGATTGAAAAATTCCTTTCTCAGCCGTTCCATGTTGCCGAAGCGTTTACAGGTCAGCCGGGTATTTATGTGTCTGTTGCCGACTCAATTAAGGGCTTTAAGGCAATTGTTGACGGAGAGGTCGATGATATTCCGGAGCAGGCGTTTTTCAATACGGGTACTATTGATGATGTTCTTAAAAAGGCGGAAAAGCTTGAGGGTTAAGGTGAAAATATGAATACCTTTAAACTTAAAATTATAGCGTCAAACAAGGTCTTCTTTGACGGCGAAGCAAGCTATCTTGTCGTGCCGTCTGTTGATGGCGGACTTATGGGATTTCTTCCCCGTCACGAAAACTGTGTTCTTCCGATTGATGTCGGAGAGATGAAGATAATTGATGCAAATGAAGGCAAAATTGATGCTTTTGTAGGAAGCGGATTTCTTGAATTTCTAAATAACGAAGCAACGCTTGTTTGCATTTCCGCTGAATTGCCTGAGGAGATTGACGAGCGCAGAGCAAGAGAAGCAAGTGAAAGAGCACAGGAGGAGCTTCGACAGAAACGCTCAATGCTCGAGTATCACCATTCGCAAATGAATTTAGCACGAGCAATGGAGCGTCTTAAGGTCAAAAACAAGCATAAAATATAAGATAAAATTAAGGCTGTATCAACAAATGTTGATACAGCCTTTTGTCTGTTTTATCTTGGCTTTTTCACTTTGTTAAGAAGCTTGTTTATGTTCAAAATGTCTTCCTTTGTGAATTGTCCTCCGATCATCATAAATACTCTTTTTACGGAAAAGCCCTTTGCAAGCTCAATCATTGTCTTGTTGATTGAAAAGCCCATAACCTCTGCTTTTTTCTTCTTTTCTTTTTTGCCGTTACTGTTGTCATCATCAGTCGATGAGCCCTTCTTGAGAGACGGAACTATATATCTCAAAAGAACAATCAAAAGAGCTGCTTTGCCCATAAAGCAATTCATGATGTCGCCGATAGTGTCGTTAACGGAGCAGTAGCCGGTTGGAGTGTCAATTTCAAACCAGTTGATAACTGCACCCTCCTCCTTCATGATGTAGCTTTCATCGGGAGTATCTACCTTGTTGATTGTCGCATTGTCTGTAAGATTTCCTGCTTTTGCAACAAGCTCTGTCTTGCCGACATTTTTAACTTCAAAGTAGAAGAACGGGTACGCACCCTTCTTTTGACTGCCTACACTTTCGCCGTTTGCAAATAATTCAACCTCGTCTTGATTTGAATAAACGGTAACCTTTGTAACATCCTCTGTTCTGTTAATATATCTCTTTGAGCAGATGTGAAGAACAGGCTCATCGGACAGCCAAGCCTTGTATGCATAAAAAGCATCCTTTTTATACTTTCTGTCAAATGATACAAGTCCCTTGTGATTCATGCCGTTTTCGCCGCCCTCGCTTCTTGCGTCGGCAGCAAAGTCAAACATGTTCCATACATGCGTAGCCCAAAGATACGGTCTTTGGCCAATTTGCTTGATAAGCTCTTCGTGGTAATATGCCTGATATTCCTCTGTGTAGTCACCCTGCGCAGGCTCGCTTGTGTGCCAGTTAAGAGCCTCGCATCCGTACTCACTGATACCGATTGGCTTGTTTGGATATTTTTTATGGAACTCGTCAAACCAAGGTCCGTACATCGACACATTACCGCCGTACCATCCAAAGTAGTGGTTGTACGAAAGAATGTCACTGATTTTGTTAATTTCCTCGTCCATACCGCACATTGTTACGGTTGCCATTGTCGTAGGTCTTGTTTTGTCAAGACTGTGACAAAGGTCGTTGAGCATTTTGTGATTTTCGATAAGAGTCGGATCAGCTGCACCGTTCATGGTGATTTCATTAGAAAGTCCCCATGTAACGATTGACGGATGATTGTAGCATTGACAAATGAGCTCTGTCATTTGCTGCTTCGTATTTTCTCTTCCGTTTGGCATGTGCTTTGAAATATAAGGTATTTCTGCCCAAACAATAAGTCCCTTTTCATCGCATAAATCGTAAAAATACTGATTGTGCTGATAATGTGCAAGCCTGATTGTGTTTGCACCCATTTCACAGATTAAATCAATATCCTCCTCGTGATGCTCGGGTAAGAGCGCATTACCGATTTCAGGTCTGTCCTGATGACGCGATACACCGCGAAGCGGATATTCTCTGCCGTTCAAAATAAATCCTTTTTGTGCGTCAATCTCAAAGCTTCTGATACCAAATCGAGTGCCGATTTCATCAACAGTATTTTCGCCGTCAACGAGCTTTGCACTTGCGCTGTAAAGATAAGGATCCTTAACACCGTCCCAAAGATGCGGATTGTCTAATGTGAATATTGCAGCCGGATTTTTGCCCTCCGCCTCGCTTGAGCATATTACATTTCCGCCGTCTGTGATTTCAAATAAAACCTTTGCATCGCAAAATGCCTGAACAGTGATTTCAGCCTTACCGTCTTTTACTATCGGCGTAACCATTATTCCCGGTGCTCCGTAGTAGTCAAGATCAAAATGCTTCTTAGCAACACCGATAAGCTTAACATCTCTGTAAATACCGCCGTAAAATGTAAAGTCGGCAACTTGCGGATAAACGGTGTCATTAGGGCTGTTATCAACCTCTACCTTTATGGTATTATTTTCTTTAACATCCTCAAGCCTTGCTCTGAATGTTGAGTATCCGCCGTGGTGCTGTGCAATTTTCCTGCCGTTAAAATATACGGTAGAGGAGGAATTAACACCGTCAAGCTGAATGTAAATCTCGTCGCCATTAGGCATTTCATCTGCCGAAATCTCTTTTTCGTAGATGCAGGTGCCTCTGTAATAATCGTTTCCGCCGTCCTGACCGTCAACGCCGTTCCAGGTGTGAGGAAGATTAACATTTGTTGATTCGCCTTTTTTTGTAAAAATCCAATTGTCGTTAATAAGCTTAATTGTTCTCATTGCTTTTCTCCTTTATTCGCTTTTGCCGAATTCCTGCTCTTGCTTGAAGCTGATGTTATATATAAATTTCATCGAAACTGTCATGATTACAAGACCGATAACGAGTAATACAATGTACAAATTCTTGATGTTTGCAGCAACCTGCGCAGTCTGTGTTGTTGATGTTTCAATATATCCGACTGCACTGAGCGCGAGTGCAACGAGCGCAGAGCCAATGCCTTGAGCAAGCTTGCGGAAGAATGAATAGAGCGCGTATAGCGAGCCCTCCTCTCTGACACCCTTTCTGCGATAACTATCCTCAATACAGTCTGCAACGATTGCCCAAACAATAATTTGGAATACACAGCAGCCGGTGTTTACAAACATCAAGCCTACTACATAAATAATAATACCCTTCTTGTCCGGTGTAATAGGAAGGAACAGTAATATTATTCCTGCAATCGCACTGAAAAGACTTGTCCATACAGAAAGATTTTTCTTTCCGATTTTAGCAACTAAGCTCGATGCGAACGGCATGAAGGCAACGAGCGGAATATATGATGCAATCATGGCAAGAGTAGCCTTTTTTGCATCGTTAAAATAAAACTGGAATACAAGGTTGTTAACGGACAACGAGGAATTGTAGAAGATAACAACTGCAATCGTCGAAACAGTTATACCAAGCATTGCACGGTTTGTAAAGAAGGACTTAACCGTCGAAATATAGCTGACCTTCTCCACCTTCTGCTCTCTGACAACTCTTTCCGTAACCATCTTGCGCATTCCAAAGAATGCAAAGTATGCAGCAATCGAGAATACAGCGGTAACAATGAATAAGCTGCTAGCCGAAAGCACATTGTCCTTATAGACAATCTTTGGAAGAATCATAACAAGCACTGCAGGAAGAGAAGCACCGATGCTTCTAAATGTTGAAAGCGTTGTGCGCTGCTTAGGATCCTCAGTGATTACAGAATGAAGTGAGCCGTACGGCACATTTATCATTGTGTAAGCAACAGACCATAAGCAGTAGGAGACTAAGCACCAAAGTATTTTACCCGTCTGTGAAAACGCCGTTACGGGAGTAAACAGCATAACGGAGAATACGACGAGTAATACCGAGCCGATAGAAATCCACGGCATGAATTTACTTTTACCCTTACCTATGTGTGTTCTGTCAACCATGTTACCTATGACAACATCGTTAATTGCATCCCATACCTTTGATACAACAATTATCCACGCCCAATGCTTTGCACTTAATCCTATGCATTGTGTGTAGAATAAGTACATGTAGGAGGTAACAAGCTGAAACGAGAAATTACATCCCATATCACCTAATGCGTATCCGATTTTGTCTCTTGCACCAAAAGGTCTTAATTTGTTTTCTTTCAAAGAATCACCCCTTAATTTATTTTATTCTCCTTGATTCTATTTTAACCTATATTCAGACCATTTGCAAGATTATTTATAAATGTGGTAAAATATTATAGTAAGCTCCAATAATTGCAAGGAGCATGAGTCGTGATATTTTGTGGTACTTTACCATAACATATTTATGTAAATGATATTTTTGAATGGAGAATTATTTATGTGCGGAATTATAGGCTATGTAGGAAAAAGCAATGCAACAGGAATACTCTTAAAGGGATTAAAATCACTTGAGTATCGAGGATATGACAGTGCAGGAATTGCAGTATTTAATGATAGTGCTCAGTCGGATGTTAAAAAATGCAAGGGTAGGGTAGAAGCTCTTTGTGAAATAGCAAAAAATCTAAATTCAAATGCAGGCATCGGTCATACAAGATGGGCTACACATGGTATGGTGAATGATGCAAATTCGCATCCTCACAAATTTAATCGTGTTACGGTAGTTCATAACGGAATAATTGAAAATTACGAATCGATAAGGGATACACTCGGAGTATCAAACGAGCTAAAATCGCAAACCGACAGCGAGGTTGTCGCAGCCCTGATTGACAGCTGCTATAACGGCGATGAGAAACAGGCGATTATCAGTGCCGCAAAAAGATTAACGGGTACTTATGCACTTGCTGTTATGTTTGACGGTAACCCCAACAGCATTTATGCCGTAAGAAATGTCAGTCCGATTGTTTGCTGTAAAAATGATGACGGCGCATATATTGCATCGGACATCATGGCAATAGGTGAGTATAGCAGTGAATACTTCGTGCTGCCGGAGTTTTCGGTTGCACAGATAAATGAAAACGGATTTGAGATAGAAAGCTTTGCCGGCGAAGAGATTATTCCTAAAAATCTGAAGCTTGATTGGGATATAAGATCTGCCGGTAAGTGCGGATATCCTTTTTATATGGAAAAGGAGATTGCAGAGCAACCGTCTGTAATAAGAAAAACAATAGAAAAACGAATAGTAAACGGTATTCCTGAGTTTACCGTTGACGGTGTGGATGACGGCGTGCTTGCAAATTGCTCAAGAATAATTGTGGTTGCGTGCGGCACAGCTATGCATGCAGGACTTGTCGGTAAAAGCCTGATTGAAAAAATATGCGAAATTCAAGTTGATGTTTGTATGGCAAGCGAATTTATTTACGGTACTCCGATAATCAATGATGACACACTTGTGATCTGTGTGTCGCAAAGCGGAGAAACCGTTGATACTCTTGAAGCGCTTAAGCTTGCAAAAAGTAAGGGTGCATCAACGCTTTCCATCGTTAATGTTATAGGATCTTCCATAGCAAGAGAAAGCGATTATGTTGTTTATACATCGGCAGGGCCGGAGATAGCAGTTGCGTCAACAAAAGCATATTCCGCACAGTGCACTGTATTTTATCTTATTACTGCAAGGCTTGCATTGATTAAAGGAACACTGAATGTTGAGGGCGTCAAAAGCTTTGTTAGGGAGCTTTGCGAGATTCCCGACAAGGTTCAGGCGGTTATTGACAGACGGGAGGAAATTCATCGTCTTTCGTCATCACTGTTGCTTGCAGACAACGTGTTCATGATCGGAAGAGGTATTGATTATCCCGTTTTGCTTGAGGCGTCGCTTAAGCTTAAGGAAATATCATATATTCATTCGGAAGCGTTCGCATCGGGAGAATTGAAGCACGGCACGATTGCTTTAATTACCGAAAAAACACCAGTAATATCTCTATTAACACAAAAAAATGTAGCCTCAAAGCAGGCTTCAAATGTAAACGAGGTGCGTTCAAGAGGTGCAAATGTAATCAGTATAGCGCGCAAATCACTTTGTTCAGGCAAAATAAATTGCGAATTTTCTCTTCCTGAATCAGCTGACGAATTCTCCGTATTGCCTGCAGTTACGGCGCTTCAGCTTGTTGCATACTATGTGTCGTCAGACAAAGGACTTGATGTGGATAAACCGAGGAATCTTGCAAAGGTTGTAACCGTTGAGTGAATATTAGACAAAAAAGATGCACTTGATGCGTCTTTTTTTGTTGCGTTTTTAACAGTAATGTGCTATTATGGTATTTATAAGGAAATATTATTGTCAAGGGGGATTATAATGGAAGAAAAAACTTCTTTAAAGAGTAAGGCCTTAACATTGATAGATAATGTTAAGTATTATTGGAAGGAGCCTCCAAAGGGCAGATACATGTCCTTTAAGGAAATTGCTTCCTATTCATTCGGCGGTATCGGATTTTACTTTGTTGTATGCATGAGCATTTCGTGTCTTTTAGGCGCAACAAATGTGTTTATCTCCGGTACGATCGGTATCGGTATGACCGATATGTATATTTTGTATGTAATCGGTGTATTGTCAGGTATTCCGTTGACTGCCGTTAGAGCAAATATTATAGATAACACGAGAAATAAGGCGGGTAAGTACAGACCGTACATAATCAGAATGGGTATCCCATCGGTTCTTCTTTTTGTTGGTATGGTATGGTTTCCGTACAATCTTCTTGAAACAATTTTCGGTTCAAGCCTTGTATTCGGTAAGCCTGCATACTATGTTGCAAAATGTGTAGTAGTATTAGTGTTCAACCTGTTTCTTCAGTTCTTTTACTACTTTTTCTATGATGCTTATGAGAACCTTATTCATGTTCTTTCACCGAATTCACAGGAAAGAGCGGATGTAGCGTCTATCAAGAGTGTCATTTATTCGTTTGGTCCGTCATTGTTTAACATTGTTATGCCAATCATTGCGCAAAACATTTTCCACACAAACCAAACAGATATTCGTGTTTACAGGCTTGCATTCCCGATTATCGGTGCAATCGGTCTTCTTCTTTGTGTAATCGTTTATGCAAACACACAGGAAAAGATTATTCAGGCAAAGACTCATGTAATTCAAATCAAATTCACAGATGCTATTAAAGCAGTTGCAAAGAACAAGTATTTCTGGATTATTTCAATGGCAGGCTGGATCGGCTTCCTTGAAACAGCATACTCAAATATCCTGTATTGGCTTTACAACTACGGTGGCTCATGCTCGGGTAATGTATATTCAATCGTTGTTACATTAAACGGTAATGCTGCTCTTTGGGGTATGATTTTAGCACCGTTCTTCATTCGTAAATGGGGTAAAAAGAAGGTGCAGATTGTAACAAATCTGTTCAATATTCTCTTTATCGCATTGATGCTTCCAATCGTATCCAGCGGTACAGACGCATCAGGCAACCTTAATTCATTCGTTATTTGGGGCGTTCTTCTCTGCCTCTATGCAAATGGCATCGTCGGTGCGTTTGCACATATTCTTAATCCTTCAATTCAAGCTGACATCAGAGATTTTCAGCAATACAAGACAGGCGAGAGAATTGACGGTATGTTTGCTGCAGTTCTTGCAATCGGTAACATCATCACACTTATTACAGCAGGTGTCCTTCCGGCATTGCAGGAGCGTTACGGTATGACTGTTGCAAATGCAAAGGCTGTTGTCGGCAATTCTTCAATCATGTCAAGAATTTTGCCGGGCTCCGAGCAAACAATCGGTCAAATGCTTGCAGATCAGGCAGCAAACGGACAGGATTTGTATAACCCATCAAATGCACTTTACGATGTGTCGGGCACACTTGTTCCGTTGCTTAAGATTTTGATTATTCTTGCCGCTGTCGGTGCGTTTATGAACGTTATTCCGTTCTTCTTCTATGATTTCACAGAGAATAAACAGAAGTCCGTTGTACGAGTATTGAAGATTAGAGCTCTGTTTGAGGACTATGCAAACAATGCACTTAAGGATAAGGAGCTTGTTGAGGCAATCGCTCTTGTTAATAATGCAAGAGAAATGGCAGTTGCCCAGCCAAAGACGATAGACAAGTCAAGCTATAAGGGCATCAAGGATAAGGCACAGAGAAAGGCTGCCAAGAAGGCTTACAAGGAAGCAATCGAATTTAATGAGGAAATTGAGATTTCTAAATTCGTTTGTGCAGAGCTTGACAAGTTCAGCTCCGAAAATGTTATCAGACAGGTTGAGCTTTACAAGGATGTTTACTACAAGGGACTCGATGGCATCGTAAACACCGATGTTGAGCAGGTTAAGGCAGAGCTTGCAGCAGCAAAGGCTATGCCGAAGAACACACCGGAAGAGAAAGAAATTCGTAAGATTGAAATTGAAATCGCAAAGAAAAAGCTTTCCTCCTACAAGAACTATAAAAAGCATTACGGCTCGGTAAATGAATTTGTTGAGCCTGAAATGGAAGAACTTGAAAAGTATTTTGACAAGGAAGACGAGTGCGACTTAAAGATTTTAGATCTTACAAAGGAGCTTGCAATCGCAAAGAAGGAAAAGGACAGCGCAACGATTGCTCAAATCAAAGCAGAAATCAAGTCGCTTGATGCTCAGCGCAAGGCTGCTCGTAAGGCTTCAAAGGACGAGATGGATAAAAGAGCTTTATTTGACCGTGCCGCTGATGTTTACATCACTGCAAGAAAGCTTCTTATTCAGCAGGAAAACTTCTCTCACTTTGATGAGATTGCCGCTCAGTATGACGAGGCAAAGGCTCGTGCGGAGGAAGCAGACAGACTTCATGCCGAAGAGCTTGAAAGAAAGAAGGCTGAAGAAAAGGCTGAGCTTCAAAGAAGAAAGGAAGCTAAAAAGGCTGCTAAAAAATAATTAAATCAAATAACCCCGTTTCTGCATAAAATAAAGTATGTACGAAATGGGGTTATTTTTATGAGTTTATATATAAAGGTGGGTTCAATAACAAACGCACAACGCGCTCAAAAGGTGTTAAAGAAAAACGGATATAGGTCTTCAGTTAGAAGAAATGATACACCTTCAAAAAATGACGGCTGCGGATATATGATTGTTGTGGATTCTTCGAGCGATGATCCTGTTAATATTTTAAAAAATCATCATGTTGAAATCAGAGGAGTTGATCGCAGTTGATATATCTTGACAACAGCGCAACAACAAATCCAAAGCCACATTCGGTAAAATCAGCGGTAAACAGAGCGATGGAGAGATTTAGCTTTAACAGCGGCAGAGGCGGTTACAGGCAATCTGTTGATACTGCCGGCAGGATTTTTTCCGTCAGGGAAAGAATTTCTGATATGTTCGGGTTTGAACCTCAAAATATTGCCTTTACCAACAATTGCACAACGGCATTGAATTATGCCATAAAAGGTAGTGTGAAAAAAGGAGATCATGTGATTATTTCCTCTCTTGAGCATAATGCATGTGCAAGACCTGTTTACGCCCTTGCACAAAGGGGTATAATTACTTATGATACTGCCGAATTCAGCTATGACAAAGAAAAGACCGTTGATAATTTCAAGGCTCTTATTAAACCGCAAACAACGCTTATTGTGTGCATGCATGCATCTAATGTTTTCGGCTGCCTGTTTCCAATCAAGGAAATCGGTGCTCTTGCAAGGCAGTACGGAATTAGATTTGTAACGGATGCAGCTCAAACTGCAGGCGTTATTCCCATAAATGCAGATAATGACAATGTTGATATTATGTGTGCCCCCGGACACAAGGGACTTTACGGTCCAATGGGTACCGGATTTCTTGCCGTTCAAAACAGTGTTAGTCTAAGATCAATACTTGAGGGAGGCACGGGTACATCATCGCTTTCTCTTGAACAGCCTGAGGAAATGCCTGAGTCAATGGAGTCCGGAACGCTTAATAACAGTGGTATAATCGGTCTCGGTGCGGGTGTTGATTTTGTTTCACAAAAGGGTATTGACAATATTTATTCGCATGAGCTGAAAATGGTTCAGTCGATTTATAAAGAGCTCGAAAAAATGCCTAAGGTTAAGCTTTACACTCCGTATCCGACAAAGAATAATTGTGCGCCTATATTATCGTTTAACTATGCAGATTATTCCTCGGAAAAAACAGCGTCCCTGCTTGCAAAGCAAAATATTGCAGTGCGATCGGGCTATCATTGCTCAATGCTTGCTCATTTGTTTTTTTCAACGCTTGACAGGGGAACGGTCAGAATCAGCCCGTCAGCCTTTACAACATTTAATGAATGTGAAATTTTTATGAAAAATTTAAAAAAACTATGATATTTGCTTTATTTATTTTATAGTCTGTGTTAAAATGATAAAAGAATTGAAAATAATATTTTATATGTAGGAATTTATCATGTTTGAAACATTTAAGGATTTGTTCAACAGAATACTAAGCTTGTTTTCAACCTTTACTCCATCTGATTTTTTAGATATTGTAATGGTTGCTGTTATCATCTATATTTGTGTTAGAATTGTTAGAGAAACGAGGGCAATGCAGCTTGCAAAGGGCTTGCTTTTTGTTGCGATTGTATATTTTCTTGTGGATCTTCTCGGGATGGAAGCATCGGGATTTATATTTAAGTCGATTTTTTCCAACATTCTTATCATTCTCGTTGTATTATTTGGTCCTGAAATCAGGAATATTCTTGAGCAGGTTGGTCATGGAGCAACATCAAAAAGCCTTAAATCAATTATTCATCCCGGTGTTGCGGTTGATATAGCTGAGCTTACTGAAGCCATTGAAGAGGTTTGTAAGGCTTGTGCAAATATGAGCGACAAGAAAATCGGTGCACTGATTTGCTTTGAAAACGATACATTACTCGGTAATGTTGTTGCTTCCGGTACAGAGGTGCAGGCAAAGGTTTCAAGAGAGCTTGTGGAAAATATATTCTATCCTAAATCACCGCTTCACGACGGAGCAATGGTGATTCGCGATGCCAGAATACTTGCAGCCGGCTGTATTTTACCTCTTACAAAAAAGACAGTTTCCTCTGCACTCGGTACAAGGCACAGAGCAGGTATCGGCTTGACTGAGGAAAGTGACTCCGTTGTAGTTATCGTCAGCGAAGAAACAGGAGCAATATCTGTTGTTAAGGGCGGAGTGCTTCAACGAGGAGTGTCTTATGGTGAGCTGAGAGATATACTTACTACGGAATTTTTGCCGTCAGGCAGTTCCTCCGACGATAAGATTATTGCAAAGCTTGTAAGGAGGATTAAAAAATAATGCCGAATAAGAATGACAAAAAGAATAATTCAAGCAAGAATAATTTTTCTGTTCGTAAGCTGATTTATAACGATAAATATCTTATTATCTTTTCAATCTTTGCGGCAGTAGTGATTTGGATTGCAACTTCAATCAGTCTTTCTCCGCAAACAACAAAAACAATTACAGTCCCGCTCAATGTTGATTTCAGCAATTCTGCCGCATCGCAGCTCGGTATAAAGTGCTACGGCGATGAAAAAATCGATGTGGATGTTACCGTAAGCTGTAAAAAATATCTTGCAAAGGATATTACCGCACAGGATCTCACCGTTACCCTTCAAACAAATATCGTTACAAACAAGGGCGTGTTCGATGTACCGATTAAGGTTGAGGGAAGCGAAAATGCGGAGTTCAATATACAAAGCTATTATCCTACACATTACAGTGCTTATTTTGATGTTGAGGCTGAAAAGGATATGGATATTGAGCTTGAGTATAATACCGATGACATAGTTGCAGACGGTTATGTAAAGGGCGAGGATTTGCTTAGCGAAACCAAAGCCAAAATCGTCGGACCGAAATCCTATGTTTCGCGCGTTGATAAGCTTGTTGCGGATGTTAATATCCCGGAAAAGCTTACCGAAACGCAGACTATTGATGTTGTTGTTCAGGCACTTGACAGCAGCGGTGACACCGTTGACTATATCAATATTGTAACGGAAAGCTCAAATCCTACTCTCACAATTCCTGTTTTAAAGGAAATGGAGCTTGATGTCGCTGTCAGCTTTACAGGTATGCCGTCAGGCTTTGACAAAAATCTTTTGAATATCACTTACAGCAGTCAAAAGGTTAATGCCGGAGTGTTGGAAAGCGCAGGTATTACAGAGGCAAATATCGGTAATATCGACTTTTCAAAGCTAAAGCCGGGCAGAAACGAGTTTACATTTCAGGTTTCAAATCTTGAAAGCATGGTAGTACTTGACAATATTAAAGAAATTGAGGTTACAGTCTTTGTTCCTACCTCCTTTAAGACGAAGCAGTTGGATGCCTCCTTGGCTGAAGTTACGGTAATAAATGTGCCTGACGGATATGAAGCGAAGGTGAAAGGTCTTAATCAAAAGAAGGTGGTTGTTGTCGGAACGAGCAGTGAGCTTGATGCTGAGAATTTAGGTGTCGGTATGGTTGTGGATTTGTCTGCAAGCAAGGACAATATAACGCTTGGCACAAGCGAGCATCCTGCAAATGCAAGCTTGAACAATTCAAAATCCTGCTGGATTTACGGCGACTATACGGCATTGATTTCAATAACAAAGAAATAAAATAAAAACGGTGCAGTTTAAATCAAACTGTACCGTTTTGTTATGTGTAGAATAATGCTTGTCTTTGCGATTTGGAAAATCTGTAAACGCTCATTTCAATTCCGAGTGCAAGGTAAATACAAAGCGACGATGATCCGCCGGCAGAGAAGAGAGGTAGTGTAATACCGATACACGGAAGCAGTGAAAGCTCCATTCCTATGTTGATAAATACCTGCGCAAAAAGCATTACTGCAATTCCGCTGCACATAAGGTATCCAACATTATCTCTTGCCTTTAATCCTGTTGACAGTACTCTGATAATCAAAATCGAAAGAATAAGAATCACTGCAATTGATCCGATAAATCCAAATTCCTCGCCTGCCACAGAGAGAATCATGTCATTTTGATTTTCAGGCACGGCACCGCTTTGAGTCATGCTGCCGTTTAAGTATCCCTCGCCAAACCAACCGCCGCTGCCGATAGCGATTTTGCCGTTGTTTTGCTGATAAAGCACATCCTTGTATTGCTCCGGATAAAACAGTGCGGTAATTCTTTCCCTTTGAACACCGTCGATGATTTTTAGCTTCCATGCAGATATAAACCCAACGATTAACGCACAAATACCTGCAACAAAATAACCCATGTTAACCCTTGCAAAGAATAACATTCCTATAAACATAATAAGGAATACAAGCGCAGAGCCGGAGTCACCTGTAACAACTACAAGTGCAACGGGAATGATTCCGTGAATTACGAGCAAAATAATCGTTTTAATCCTGTTGATATGCTCCTTAACCATGTCAAGATGGTACGAAAACGAAATGATAAATCCAACCTTTAAAAGCTCTGATGTCTGGAATGTAAATACACCGAAATCAAGCCAGCTTCTTGCATCAGGTCTGTCGGGATTAACCGCCTTACCGAAAAGCAGAGTGACGAACATTAATCCTATGCATCCTGCGGCAATCAGTGGCCATAGCTTTGATATAATCTCATAGTCAATATTACATACAACAAGTGCAAAAATGATACCGCCGGCAACAGAAATTACCATGCTTCTTACATCACTTGTAATAATTCTTCCGTCAGAGAGGTTAGAATATGTTGCGCTATATACAAGCATAAGCCCGTAAGCAGAGCCTGCAAGCGCAGTAATGAGCGTTACAAAATCAAGTCCGCTAAAGAAATTGACCTTGTTGCTTTTCAATTTAACCCTCCTTTTCATCTGTCTCTTATACACATCTGACGCTGCCGACGAAGGCTTAGGTG
>CAMGDK010000003.1 GCA_946042285.1 uncultured Clostridia bacterium
AAAGGTTATACACAACCTTATCCGAGCTTAAGTAAAGCTTGTTATCCTTTAGCTCAGATTTGATTTTAGCCTTACGAAGCTTCAAATCAACAGGAGGTGCAAAGAACTCCGTTGTCGTAATACCGTTGCAATCAATACGAAGAACGGTATCCTTATCGACAGTGATTTCCGGCAGTCTTTCAAAGCTGTTCGCAGCAAGAATAATTTTTTGCTCGTCCTTGCTTTTGAGCCTGCCGTTTATTGTGTAAAGAGTGAGAGTGATGTTAAGCTCCTGCTCCTTGAGAGTATCGTTGTGAGCAACAAGAAGTGCACTGTTACCGTCCTTTTTACATGTAACTGCAACAGGAGCAAAGAAGTCCCTTGCCTTGTACTGAAGCGCCTTCGGAACACCCTCAAAGTCAACCGATGACCAGCTCGGACAATTCCAAACATCGTTATACTGCCAATAGATTGAGCCGTTGCATCTGCCCTTGTTTTGACGGAAATGAACCGTTGCATTTTTTATACATTCAGCCTGAACTATACCCGTAAGATACGGCAAGGCTTCAAAGCGCTGCGGAAAATCAAACATCTCCGTGAGGTAAAACAGCATTTTCTTGTTACCGCCGACGCACTTTTGATGAGAATTAAAGCTGTCGGATGTAATTTCAAGCTGATCCTCCTTTGCAAAGGTCTTAATCGCCTTCATTGACGGAAGCGACTCCAATCCAAACTCGGAAAGGAAGCGTGAATATCTTGACTGATAATAGTCAAGAGGCTTTAAGCCGTGCCAAACATTCCACATGTGAGTGTCGCCGTAATTATCCGACGAAATATTCTTTAGGAATGATTCACCGATTGGTGATGTAGGAATATAATCAATCTGAGTCTTGCCCTCCATAGCGTTTGGCAGAGTTTCATAAAAGAACTCCTTATACGCCTTCATAAGCTTGCTTGATGCAGGCATGTATGAAAACATGGTTTCAATCTCGTTGTTGCCGCACCATACTGCAAGCGACGGATGAGTTGTCATTCTTGCAACATTAGCCTCAACCTCTTCAAGAACATTTGCGGTAAAGTCGCTGTCATAAAACGGATAAAGCTGACATGCAAAGCAGAAATCCTGCCATATAAGCAGTCCTTTTTCGTCGCACTGCTCAAGAAGATAGTCGCTTGCATAGCTGCCTCCGCCCCACACTCTTATGATATTAAAGTTTGACCTTAATGCAAGGTCAATGTAGTAATCGACCGTACTGTTGTCGCTGTCCTCGTAAATTGCAGAGAAAGGAATAAGGTTTGCGCCCTTTGCAAACATTTTCTCGCCGTTAAGAACAAGGCAGAAATTCTCGCCGTACTCGTCCTTACTTCTGTCGAGCCTGATTGAACGCAATCCTATTTTCTTTACCACCTTATCCTCCGCATTTTCAAAAACGACTGAATAAAGAGGCTGACGCTCCTTTTGCGACATATCACGGGTGTACCAAAGCTGTGGATTGTCAATCTCGAACACATTGCTGTCGGATGTAATTTTTTCACCTGAAGGCGTTAGGATATATACTGTATCTGCGTTATCGGCACTTACGGTAACAACGGATTTTTCGGCATTCGTTTCCTGATTGATGGCTATATTTTCAATTCTGCGGTTATAGGCACAAATGCTGATGTCATCGGTAATTCCGCAATACGGAACACACGGTCCCCAGTCCCATCCGAAGTGACATCCCGGCTTTCTTATGTACGGAATACCGTCAACGCCGTTGCTGTTTTTAGGAAGAGAATTTTCCTCCTGCTTTGCTTTAATATATTTGTATGCCGACTCAAAGTGAAGCGTGATGCAGTTTGAGCCTGCGACAAGATAATCCTTTATTTCAAAATCTGCAGGGACATAAGCGTTTTTGCTGACAAACGCCTTTTTGCCGTTAATCGAGCAGGTGCAAAGCGTATCAAGACAATTGCACTGAAGCCTGATATGCTCAAAGGCAAGCGTGCTTTCATCAATTTCAAAAAAGCGTGAAAACTCATAATCGTGCTCGGCGGTCTTAAGAGCCTCCTCCTCTTTTCCCGAAATGAGAGGATTTTTAATTACACCGTTTTCAATGAGATTACCGAAGTCGGTACCGGGCACTCTTGCAGAAATCGTTTGACCGGTTGTGCAGTTTTTCATCTGCCATTTTCCGTTAAGAGATAAGCTGAACATCGTTTACTCCTTTATTTTTTTTAATTGTGCTTTTTAGTACGCTGAACAAAAATCGAGAATAGTATAGCATAAATTAACAAAATATGCTATACTATATATCACATTAGTTGAAAAATTAAGATTATGAATTGTTTTTACGGCAAATTTTCAGCAAAAATCATTTGTGAGAGGATTTACTATGAATCTTAAGGTTAAGTTGGAAAATACGATTTCAAAGATTGTAAACAAGCTTGACACAAGCTCTGTTGCGCAGGACGAGAACAAGGCTAAGGGCGAGAAAAAGCCATTTGGCACAATGCCTGAGCTTGTCAGAGCCTCCGGCGAGGAGAGTATTGTTTTACTGAAAAACGACAAAAACACACTTCCGTACAGAGCCGATACGGAAATTGCGGTTTTCGGCAGATGCCAGATTGACTATTTTTATGTGGGCTACGGCAGTGGCGGTGATGTTAACGCTCCGTATTTAATCAATCCTATCGAGGGACTTGAAAATTGCGGTGCAAAAATCAACCCAGAGCTTAAGGCATACTACAAAAAATGGTGCGCGGAAAATCCTGTTAACCATGGCTGGTGGGGACACTGGCCGATGTGCTATCCGGAGCCGGTACTCGATGAGTCACTTGTTAAAAGTGCTGCAAAAAGGAGTGATACTGCGCTCGTTATTATCGGCAGAGCTGCAGGCGAGGACAGAGAAAACACTCTTGAAAAGGGAAGCTTTTATCTAAACGACGAGGAGAAAAGGCTTCTTGATACGGTAACTGCTTATTTTGACAGCGTTACTGTTGTGCTTGACTGCGGCAATATCATCGACCTTGAATGGACAATCAAATACGGCGACAAAATCTCTGCGCTTGTATATGGCTGGCAGGGCGGTATGGAAAGCGGCAGCTCGCTTGCCCGTGTGCTTTGCGGTAAGGTTAATCCGTCGGGTAAGCTTGCCGACACCATTGCAATTACATACAACGACTATCCGAGCGCTAAGGATTTCGGCAACAAGGATTTCAACAACTACACCGAGGATATTTATGTAGGATACAGATATTTTGAAAGCTTTTGCAAGGACAGAGTGCTTTATCCTTTCGGCTTCGGCTTGAGCTATACAAGCTTTGAAATAAAGCCGAATAAGCTTGAATTTGACGGTGAGAATGTAAATATTAAGGTCAGCGTTTCAAACACGGGAGAGGTTGCAGGTAAGGAGGTAGTGCAGATTTATGTCAGCGCTGCTCAGGGTAAGCTTTCAAAGCCTGCATTTTCACTCGTTGCCTTTCAAAAAACAAAGGAGCTTGCTCCTAACGAATGTCAAGAGCTTGAATTTACAATTTCCGCTTACACCTTTGCTTCATTTGACGACACGGGAAAAACCGGCAACAAGCTATCCTACATACTTGAGGAGGGCGAATATAAATTCTTTGCCGGCAACAGTGTAAGAAATAACAAGCTGTGCGCAAGCTTCACTCTCGACAGTGACAGGCTTTTAGTTAGGCTCGACAAGATTTGCACCGTTCAAAACGGCTTTAACAGAATTGTAGCAAAGGAAAAGGACGGCAGGCTTGTTCCTGAGACGGAGCCTGTTCCCACATCTACACCGTATCTGCAAAAGAGGATTATTGAAAATCTGCCGACAGAGCTTGGATACAAGGAAAACAGCTACTCATTCAATCAGGTTAAAAGCGGTGAAATTACGCTTGATGAATTTATAACCTGCCTTACAAACGAGGAGCTTGAGGCTCTCACAAGAGGTCAGGGAATGATGAACAGCCCTTATGGTGTTGAGGGCAACGCAGGTGCATTTGGCGGAATCATCGACTCACTTCAAAGCAAGGATGTTCCCGCCGTAATCACGACAGACGGTCCTGCCGGCATTAGAATTACACAGTACGCCTCTCTCATTCCATGCGGCACTGCACTTGCCTGCACATGGAACACTCCGCTTGTTGAGGAGCTTACAACGGAAATGGGCAGAGAGCTTAAGGAAAAGGGCTCGGATGTTCTTCTCGCTCCCGGTATGAACATACACAGAAATGTTCTTTGCGGAAGAAACTTTGAGTATTTCTCCGAGGATCCTTTGCTCAGCGGTAAAATGGCTGCCGCCTATGTAAGAGGTATTCAGGCGCATGGCAAATCTGCATGTCCAAAGCATTTTGCATGCAACAATCAAGAGGTTAACAGAACAAAGAACGACTCTCGTATCTCTCAAAGGGCACTTCGCGAAATCTATCTTAAGGGATTTGAAATATGCGTTAAGGAGGCAAAGCCTCTCAACATAATGACAAGCTACAACAAAATCAACGGCGTGTGGAGTCATTACAATTTTGACCTTGCAACTACTGTTTTGAGAAAGGAATGGGGATATACCGGCTGTGTAATGACAGATTGGTGGATGCAAAAATCAAAGAGTCCCGAATTCCCTAACATACGCACAAATGCTTACAGAGTTCGTGCTCAGGTCGATGTGTATATGCCGGGCAATCATTCAAGAGTACCGAAGCCGTACAAATCCGACGGCACACTGCTTGAGACAATAGGCACGCGAAACGGCTTTACAAGAGCAGAGATGGAAAGGACTGCAAAAACAGTCTTAAGCCTTATTCTCAAGCTGAATAAATGATTACAAGGAAAAGGCTTCCCTTGATTTAAAGGGAAGCCCTTTTGCGTATAAGGCAACTCTTATTCACTTTTTCCCATAACATCAAGCGGATTTACATGCTTGCCGTCAAGTATTGTCTCAAAGTGAAGGTGAGCCTGCTGCTTTGCTTCAAACGGCACCTTGCCGACAGCTCCGAGTGTTTGACCGATTGTTACATAGTCACCCTGTGACACATTAACGGCATCCATTCCGCAATAGCATGCAATCAGCTTGCCGCCGTGGTCAATCTTGATGACATTGCCCAAGAGGTTATCCTTTTCAACGCTCATTACAAGTCCGTCATTGATTGCAACGACCTTTGAGCCTGCTGCACACTTAAAATCAATTGCAGTGTGTGAGCGGTAGTCGCCCATTGTGTCATTCAGCACAAGCTCCTGCGTGTAGCCGTTAAGCACCGTCTCGTTGCACGGATACTTATAAAAAGATTTATACGGAGTATTCGTTTCCCCTGCCTCCATTGTAGGAGCCTCGGTTGTCGGCTTTTTCTTTTTCTTCGTTACATTTTCCGAGCCTGTTGTCTGTACGGCAGTTGTTGAGGTTGCCTCAAGCCTTGTCGTAATTGCCCTTTGCACCGCTGTTGTTTTCGTTTCGACAACGGTTGTTGCCTCGTTTACATCGGTTGTGTTTTTTGAATTCATTGAGAAATACACAACAAGTCCGAGTGCAATAATGCACAGGCAAATCACAGAAAAAAGAGCTCTTAAATTATTGTTATTTGACCTATCCTTTGTAGCCATAAATAAACACCTCAAAAGCATTATGCCCCGAGGTGTTATTTTTATTCATTATTCTTCGTCTAAAGTGCCTTCAAGGTCTGATTTACCTAAATTATAGATAAAGTCGATAAGCATTGCTTTGTTTGAATCGGTATCAATACTGATTACACTGTTGCCTTGAATTGTGGCATACGACCATGTTGTGTCAAACGGAACCTTCTCCTGATAAATGCTTCCGCCAAGGCAAAGCGCAGCCCTTGATGCAAGGCTCATGATTTCGCCCTTTGACAAGCTTGTCTCGATATACGGCGCACTGTTAAAGGCAACCTTGTAAAGCTTAAACGGGTTTGATTTAACCTCGCTTAAAATTGATTTAATAACGGTTCTTTGCCTCTTTGTACGCTCAAAATCCGTATCAATTTTTCTTATTCTGCTATATGCAAGCGCTTGCTCGCCCGTCAGCTTATTCTTGCCCGCTTCAATTTTTACATTACCGTATCTTTTGGGATGCTTGTTGATTTCCTTTGCTTCCTTTTTGCTGACATCAACCTCAACACCGCCGATGCTGTCAACAAGCACCTTGAACATCTCAAAGTCGGTAACGACATAGCCGTCAATGTCAACTCCGAAATTATACTCAATTGTGTCAACAACATTTTGGTAGCCGCCGTCAGCGCAGGCAGCATTAAGCCTTTGCTCGTATCCCAGCGACGGGATATACACCCAGCTGTCACGAAGAAATGATGTAATCTTAACGCAGCGATGCTTCATATCGAACGAAACAAGCATCATCGTGTCGGAACGGGAAGCGTCGGACTCCTCGTCGCTCCTTGCGTCAACTCCCAAAAGAAGAACATTTTTTACCATTGAACTGCTCATCAAATCCGAGCTGTTGACATATTCGTTATCACTGCCTTCGTTATAGTTAACTCTTGCAAGCACCGGCATAACCGAGCCGACAAGGACAAGAATTACCGCAAGGACAGCGGCAAGAATTTTTTTCTTTAATGATTTTCTTTTTGGTTTATTATCATTTTTATTCGGTCTGCCGGCGGAGGATTGTCTGCTTCTCTCCCTGCCGGTGTCAAAATCCTCAAACGCCTCACTCTGAAAGCGGACCTCACGGCTTGCGCGCTGTGAGCGCTGATTGTCTCTGATAATGTCATCGCTGCCCGAGCCCTTGCCGAACATATCGAGGTCAAGGTCGTTGTGTCCGTAATAGTTTTCGTCCTCAGGAACAGTTCTGTCTCTGTATTTATTATTGTTTTTTTCAAAATCGTTATCATCAAATTTAGGCATCATCGCACCTCCGATAAACTGATTTTACTATATATTATTTATCTTTTCAACTATCATTTCAAAATATGTTGACAATTGCAGGTGTTTTATTCTAAAATATAAGAAGCGAGTTGTCGAGGCAATTGCGCGCTTCGGCGTGAGGAAAGTCCGAGCAGCACAGAGCAGGATAACGGCTAACAGCCGCCGAGGGTGACCTTAGGGAAAGTGCAACAGAAATAAACCGCCTCTTTTGAGGTAAGGGTGGAAAGGCGAGGTAAGAGCTCACCGAGGAGATGGAGACACCTCCTGCCATGTAAACCCTATCCGCTGCAACATCGACTAAAGGGTTGTTTGCTCGACACATAACTTTGAAGGATGGCTTCAGCACAGGAGCAATTCTGTGCGCAGATAGATAATTGCCCAATACAGAACTCGGCTTATTGGCAACTCGCAATTTATCATTAGGGGTAGTAATATTATGTTGGTGAATATGAGAGAGCTTCTTGCAGATGCTCAAAGGGGCAACTACGCTGTCGGCTCTTTCTCCGTTGCTAATATGGAAATGGTGCTTGGTGTGCTAAAGGCTGCAAGGGAGCTTAACGCACCTGTCATTCTCCAAATTGCAGAGGTAAGGCTTAAGCAAAGTCCGCTTGAAATTATCGGACCGCTCATGGTTGCCGCGGCAGAGGCTGCGAACACTCCTGTTGCAGTCCATTTTGACCACGGCAAAACTATTGAAAAAATCACTCAGGCGCTCGACATCGGCTTTACATCGGTTATGTTTGACGGCTCACATCTTCCGCTTGATGAAAACATTGAGATGACTAAACGAGTTATTGAAATAGCCGAGGAGTACGACGCTGCCGTTGAGGCGGAAATCGGTTGTGTAGGCGGAAGCGAGGACGGCAGTGAGGATATTGCAATTAACTGCACTCGACTTGAGGATGCAATCAAATTTGAGGCTCAAACAAATGTTGATGCACTTGCTATCGCAATCGGCAACGCTCACGGCAACTACAAAAGCACTCCGAAGCTTCGATTTGATATACTTGAGGAGGTTGAGAAAAATACAGACCTTCCTCTTGTTCTCCACGGCGGAACAGGTATAACGCCTGACGATTTTGTTCGTTGTGCAAAAACAGGTATTAAGAAAATAAACATCGCAACTGCAACCTTTGACTCTGTTGAGCATACTGTTCGCACTTGCTATGACGATAAAAAAATTAACGGCTATTACGACCTTCAATCAGCAGAGGTTGAGGGCGCTTATCAAAATGCAAAAAAGCACATTTTGATTTTCGGCACAGATAATAAAGCATAAAATAAAGGGGTATTTATTATGAGCTACATTGAATTTGACATGAGCAAGCCGCTCGACTTTATTCCAATCGGCAGAATTGCCATTGACTTTAATCCTACCGACATGTATATGCCTTTGAGCGAGTCATCAAACTTCAACAAGTATGTCGGCGGTTCACCTGCAAATATTGCAGTAGGTCTTGCAAGGCTCGGATGCAGGGTTGGATTTTGCGGTTGTGTAAGCAACGACCAATTCGGCGATTTTGTTGTAAACTATTTTGATAAAGAGGGCATCGACACAAGCCATGTTACAAGAGCAAAAAACGGCGAGTGCATAGGTCTTACATTTACCGAAATTCTGTCAAAGGAGCATTCGTCAATCCTTATGTATCGTGACAATGTTGCAGATTTCTGCTTATGTCCTCAGGATATTGATGAGGAATATATCGCATCGGCAAAGGCAATCGTCATCAGCGGTACTGCACTTGCAAAATCTCCGTCAAGAGAGGCTTGCCTCAAGGCTATGATGCTTGCTAAAAAGAATAACACAAGAATTATTTTTGACATTGACTACCGTGAATACACATGGAAATCAAAGGATGAAATTGCTGTATATTACAGTCTTGTTGCTCAAAATGCAGACATTATTATGGGCTCAAGAGAGGAATTTGATCTTACAGAGGGTATCGTAGGCGTTAAGCCAAGCGATCCCGAAAGTGCAAGATATTGGCAGTCGTTCGGTGCTTCAATCTGCGTTATCAAGCACGGCAAGGAGGGCTCAACCGCTTACACAAACGACGGTAAATTCTACTCAATCAAGCCATTCCCTGCAGTTAAGCTTAAGGGCTTCGGCGGCGGTGACGGCTACGGCTCGTCATTCCTTTACAGCCTTCTTCAGGGCAAGGAGATTATCGAGTGTCTTGAGTTCGGCTCCGCTTCGGCTTCAATTCTTATTTCCGCTCACTCATGCTCTGACGCTATGCCGTCGGCAAAGCAGGTTGAGGAGTTCATCAAGAAGAGCAAGGAAGAATACGGCGAAATGGTTGCAAGGGTATAATATTATAATGATTAACAGGGACAGTTTTCTGCCCCTGTTTATTTTTAGGTGATAGGTATGACTTTACAGGAAATTATCGACGATAGTAAAAAAATTGTTTTCTTCGGCGGTGCGGGAGTATCGACAGAAAGCGGAATACCTGACTTTCGCTCTGTTGACGGGCTATACAATCAAAAATACGATTATCCGCCGGAGGAGATTTTAAGCCGTACATTCTTTGACAGTAACACAAGCGAATTTTATGACTTTTACAAAGACAAAATGATTTGCCTTACCGCAAAGCCGAATCCTGCTCACAAAAAGCTTGCAGAGCTTGAAAAGGCAGGCAGGCTTACCGCCGTTGTTACGCAGAATATTGACGGGCTTCACCAAGCTGCAGGAAGCAAGGCGGTCTATGAGCTGCACGGCTCTGTACACAGGAGCTACTGTATGAAATGCAAAAAATTCTTTGACATCGATTACATTATAAATTCAAGCGGTGTTCCGATTTGTGACGAGTGCGGCGGAGTTGTCAAGCCTGATGTTGTGCTTTACGAGGAGGGGCTTGACAACGCAACGGTTGACGGTGCGCTTGATGCAATATCAAATGCAGACTGCCTGATTATCGCAGGCACAAGCCTTACTGTTTACCCTGCTGCAAGCTTTGTTAGATATTTCAAGGGTAAGCACCTTGTTCTTATCAACAGAGATTCGACCTCGCTCGACAACGCATGTGAGCTTGTAATCCACGACAGTGTCGGCAAGGTGCTTGATGAAATTATTGTTAAATAATATGCATAACAAAGGACGGACACCGTACTGCATGGTGTCCGTCCTACTTTATTTATTCTTAAATTCGTGCAACGCCGTCCTTAACTGCCGCATCGGCAACAGCCTTTGCAACAGTATCCTTAATTCTCTCATCAAATGCATAAGGAAGAATATAGTCCTCGTTAAGCTTGTCATCATCAACGAGTGATGCTATTGCGTAAGCAGCCGCAATTTTCATATTCTCTGTAATAGCACTTGCCTTAACATCGAGTGCACCTCTGAATATACCCGGAAATGCAACTACATTGTTAATTTGATTAGGAAAGTCGGATCTGCCTGTGCCGACAATTCTTGCACCTGCCGCCTTTGCCTCGTCGGGCATAATCTCAGGAGTAGGATTAGCCATGGCAAGAACGATAGGATCGGCGTTCATTGTCTTAATCATTTCAGGGGTGAGAACGCCCGGTGCAGAAACACCGATGAAAATATCCGTACCCTTTACGGCATCGGCAAGGCTGCCCTTTGTCATGCCTCTGTTTGTAACCTTGGCAATCTCTGCCTTTGAAGGATTAAGGTTTTCCCTGCCCTCGTAGATTGCGCCTGTTCTGTCGCAAAGGATAACATCCTTAAGACCGAGAGTCATAAGAAGCTTTGCGATAGCAATACCTGCTGCGCCCGAGCCGTTGATTACTGCCTTGCAGTCGCCGAGAGCCTTGCCGGTAAGCTTTGTTGCATTGATAAGTCCTGCCGAAACAACTACCGCAGTGCCGTGCTGATCATCGTGGAAAATAGGAATATCACAACGCTGCTTAAGCTTCTCCTCAATCTCAAAGCATCTTGGTGCCGAAATGTCCTCAAGGTTAATGCCGCCAAACGAGCCGCTGATGTTATAAACCGTTTCAACGAACTCATCAACATTCTTTGTTCTTACACAAAGAGGGAATGCATCAACATCGCCGAACTCCTTAAATAGCACACACTTACCCTCCATAACAGGCATGCCTGCTTCAGGTCCGATGTCGCCGAGACCGAGAACTGCCGTGCCGTCCGTGATAACGGCAACCATGTTCCAGCGTCTTGTAAGCTCCCAGCTCTTGTTGTAATCCTTTTGAATTTCAAGGCATGGCTCTGCTACACCCGGAGTATATGCAAGAGAAAGCGCGTCCCTGTCGCCGACCTTTGCTCTCGCTACTACCTCAACCTTACCCTTCCATTCGCCGTGCAGTCTTAATGATTCCTTACGATAATCCATCTTATAATCTCCTGTACAATATGATATAAAAATTAGTCCTTTGCAATATGTGATTTAATTTCCTTGCCTTCATAAGGCTTGTAGCCGTCTTCCCACGGGAAAGTGTAATCAAGTCCAAGCTCGTCGCGAACCTCGCAGATTTCCTTTTGAACAGACTCGTTAATAGGAACACCGCTGTCCTTTCTCTCCTGCCAAACCTCGTACTCCTTTTCGCCTGCCGTGTAAATTCTGTCGGCACCCGGAGCCTTCCTTGAAGCACGAACAGATCGGATAATGTCGCCTGCCCTCTCTCTTACTAACTCTTCGCCGAGGAAATGATTTGTGTCAATAGCGATAAAGAAATGACCGAGATGATAAGGTCTGATGTTGCCTTCCTCATCCTTACCGTTGAGTGCCTTACCGTACCAGCCGTCCTGAAGAATTGCAGAAAGAAGCTCAACAATCATTGCGTAACCATAGCCCTTATATCCGCCCAGAGCCTCGCCGATACCGCCCAGAGCGGTAAGAGCCGCCTCACCGTTACGGATTTTCTTAAGAGCAACACCTGCGTCGCCCTCAATTGACTCACCGTCAAGACCGATAATAGTACCCGGATGAACCTCCTCGCCGATTCTTTCGTAATACTCAATCTTACCGTTTTGTGTGATTGATGTTGCACAGTCAAGAATGAAATCGAATTTCTCATCGGTAGGAATACCGACTGTGAGCGGGTTTGTACCAAACATACCCTCAACACCAAAGGTCGGAGCAACAGACGGTCTTGCATTTGTACCTGTAATACCGATGCAGCCCTGCTCGGTTGCCTGTGTTGCATAGTAGCCTGCAATGCCGTAGTGGCATGAGTTACGAACCACTGTCATACCCAAGCCGTACCTTTTAGCCTTATCAATAGCCATCTGCATAGCCTTGTAGCCGACAACCTGGCCCATGCCGTCATGACCGTCGATAACTGCAGTTGTTTCCGTTTCCTTTATAATTTCAAAATTTGTAGTAGCGTTTTGAATGCCTGCCTTAATTCTATCAAGATAGATTGGCTTAAATCTGTTACAGCCGTGGCTTTCAATACCGCGCTTATCCGACTCAAGAAGAATGTCGGTACAAATTTCGGCATCCTCTCTCGGAATACCGTAGCCAACGAATGCGTCGGTTACAAAATCAGTAATCAGTGCCCAAGGGCATACAACCTTACCCATAACAAAATCTCCTTTAAATTTTATTTAATTTATCTTTCCCAGTTGCGTGAGCGTTCAACCGCACGCTTCCAGTCAGAATACTTTTTATTTCTCACTCCTGCCTCCATGGACGGAACGAAAATCCTGTCAACCGCTCTGTTAGCCTCAATATCCTCAAGGCTGTCCCAAACACCTGTTGCAAGACCTGCACAGTATGCCGCGCCGAGCGCAGTTGTTTCAACATTTTTAGGTCTGTTAACATTAACGCCTGTCATGTCCGACTGAATCTGCATCATGATGTTTGAAACAGACGCACCGCCGTCAACACGCAAATCCTTTAACACAATACCCGAGTCCTTCATCATTGCCTCAAGCAAATCTGTCATTTGGAATGTGATGCTCTCAAGCACTGCACGGCAAATATGCTTTTTGTTAACACCTCTTGTTAATCCAACCATGATTCCCCTTGCGTACATATCCCAATAAGGTGCTCCGAGTCCCGTAAATGCAGGAACAAAATACAGTCCGTTTGAATCATCAACCTGCTCTGCAAGCTCGTCACATTCACGCGCAGATTTGATAAGCTCAATCTCATCACGAAGCCATTTGATTACAGAGCCTGCATTGAAGGCTGAGCCCTCAAGAGCATAAACAACCTCGTCGCCGATACCCCAAGCAATGCCCGAAAGAAGATTTGACCTTGAGCGCACCCTCCTGTCGCCTGTGTTCATAAGCAGGAAGCAGCCTGTGCCGTAAGTGTTTTTAGCCTGACCGGCAGCAAAGCATCCCTGACCGAAAAGAGCACCCGGCTGATCGCCGATAGCACCTGCAATCGGCACACCGCAAATATCCTCAATTCCCGTGATATTTGCAACCTCGCCGTAAATACAGCTTGACGGCTTTACCTCAGGAAGCATACTCATAGGAATATCAAGCTTTTCACAAAGATAAGGGTCCCAGCAACGCTTATCAATATCAAAAAGCATTGTCCTGCAGGCATTTGAATAATCGGTTACATGCACCTTACCGTGAGTAAGATTCCAAATTAACCATGTATCAACCGTGCCAAAAAGAAGCTCGCCCTTCTCTGCCCTTTCTCTTGCTCCTTCAACATTGTCAAGAATCCACTTGATTTTTGTGCCGCTGAAATAAGCATCAATCAAAAGACCTGTTGTTTCCTTAACATAATCCGACAGTCCCTGCGACTTAAGCTCCTCGCAAAGCGAGGCAGTACGCCTGCACTGCCAAACAATAGCGTTGTAGATAGGCTTACCTGTTTCTTTATCCCATACTATTGTTGTCTCTCTTTGGTTAGTTATTCCTATACCCGCAATATCCTTTGGATTGATTTTTTCCTGCCTTAAGCAAGAAAGAATTGCACTAATCTGTGAAAAAAGAATTTCCATCGGATCATGCTCAACCCAACCGTTATTCGGATAATACTGCTTGAACTCATTTTGCGCCTTGGCGACAATCTCGCCCTTTTTGTTAAAAATAATAGCACGCGACGAGGTTGTGCCCTGATCAAGCGCCATTATGTATTTTTCTGCCATATTCATTACCCCTCTTTAATAATAAACGGCGTATAAAAAAACAATTTTAAACGCACAAAAAGCAGACCTTTACGGCCTGCTTTAATTTTACCACTTTTTATACACAAAATCAATAACAGTATTTTACATAATGTGTAAATGTTTAGGAGTTAAATATTGTTCTCAACATAATTTACTATGTCGGCAACAACCTCCATCTTTTCAATAATCTCGTCGGGAACCTCAATCTTAAAGTCATCCTCTATCGACATAACGATGTCAATAGCGTCAAGACTGTCCGCACCGAGATCGTCAACAATGCTGTCATCTAAAGTTATGCTGTTTGCGTCAACATCAAGCTGTTGTGCTAAAATTTCTTTAATTTTCTCAAATACCATTTTAACCACCTTAAAAAAATGTTGTGAATAATGAATTGTTGTGTTATTATCATATTATATAATTGCACACAAATTGTCAATATTTTTTTCACAGAGGTAGGAAATATGCTTAACTTTTGTTTAATCGGCTACCCGCTCGGTCACTCAATGTCACCCTTTATTCACAATGAATTATTTAAGCTTAAGGGGATTGAGGCTTCATACGGACTTAATGCCATTGAGCCGGAAATGCTTAATGATAAGGTTAACGAGTTGAAGTCACTTCGCGGCTTTAATGTTACAATTCCACATAAAACAAATATTATTCCGTTTTTATCCGAGCTGTCCGACAGGGCAGGGCTTTTCGGTGCAGTCAACACCGTAAGTATTGACGAAAACGGCGCCAAGGGCTATAATACGGATTGCTTCGGATTTCTGCGTGCACTTGAAATGGCAGGAATTACACTCGGCGGCAAAGTGCTTCTTTGCGGAAGCGGCGGTGTGTCGAGAATGTTTGCATTTGAAAGCGTGCTTGCAAACGCAGAGCTTACAATCGCCGTTAGAGATGCAGACATTGATGCCGCTATGCTGATTAAAAAGGAAATAGAGGACAAGCTTGGCAGGACTGCCGTGGTTACTACTATCGATAGGGTTGACGGCGAATTTGATTTGCTGATTAACGGAACGCCTGTCGGCATGTTTCCTAATGTTGAGGCGTGCGTGCTTCCTAAGGAAAAGGTTTGCAGATGCAAGGCTGTGTTTGATGCTGTGTATAATCCGCAGGAAACACTGCTTATCAAATATGCCAAGGAGGCAGGCATCAAATACTCAAACGGCTTGCCTATGCTTGTGTGGCAGGCGGCAGTTGCACAGGAGATTTGGCTTGATGTCGAATTTTCAATGGACGAGGTTAGGCTCGTATTAAATAAAACAGAGGAAGAAATGAATAAATGAACATAATACTTTGCGGCTTTATGGGCAGCGGCAAAACTGTTGTCGGCAGCGAGCTTGCTAAAATCATGGGCAGAAAATTTGTTGATACCGACGAGCTTATCGAGGAGGAGCAGGGCGTTGCCATCAAGGCAATATTTGCCACTCACGGCGAGGACTATTTCCGCGAGCTTGAATTTGAAATGTGCAAAAAAATCGGTGCCGAGTGCAAAAACTGCATAGTTTCAACAGGCGGCGGTGCCATGACATTTGAAAGAAATGTTGAGGCAATAAAAAACGGCGGTAAAATAGTTTTTCTCGACGCTGATTTTGATACTATATGCGAAAGAATAGGAAATTCTAATACCAGACCTCTTTTTCAGGACAGAGAAAAGGCAAAGGCACTCTACGACGAGAGAAAATCAAAGTATCTCAAGGCATCCGATTATGTGATTGACGGCAACATGTCGGCAAGAAAAACAGCGCTCGAAATTGCACAAATCTTCAGGTAAATTGTAAACAACATACCATATAAGTTGAAAATTGTATTATACTGTGTTATAATATGCCAACATGCGTATTATGCGAGGTGTTATATGACTAATATTAAAGATAATAAGGAGCTTGACCATGATGTCAAAATGTTTAAGAAGTACAAAAATCTTCTTAAGGAATTGACAGCAAAGAATGTTAAGCTTAAATATAGAAATTCATGGCTCGGAATTTTATGGAGCTTCATACAACCGCTTCTTAACATGATTGTATTATCAGTCGTATTCGGCGGAATATTCGGCAGACATAACAAATATATTGTTTGTTATCCTGTATTCATTTTCACGGGAAGGCTTTTGTTCAGCTTCTTCTCTACCTCCACCAAGCAGGCTATGACATCGTTTAGAAGAAATGCAGGTATTATCAAAAAGGTATATGTGCCTAAATACATGTATCCGCTGTCTTCAATCTTCTCAAACTTTGTTACATTTGCAATATCCATTCTATGCCTTATCTGCGTGTGGATATTCTTTAAGGCAACGGGCTTGCAGGGCGGTAGCGGATTGGAGATTACGCCTTATGCTCTTCTTTGCTTTGTGCCGATGTTCTTCCTGCTTGTTTTCAGTGCAGGCGTTGGCTTGATTTTGTCGGTGGTTGCCGTGTATTTCAGGGATATTGAGTATATTTGGGATGTATTCACCACTCTGCTGTTTTACATGGTACCGATTATTTATCCACTTCAAAGAATTACAACTCCATGGATTATTTTCATAATCAAAATAAATCCGTTGTACTCAATGATTGAGCTGTTTAGGCAGTGTGTGCTTTACGGATATATAATGAGCTGGAAGCTTCTTGTTTATGCGGCAGTTGTTTCAGTCGCAACACTCATTGTTGCAATAATCTTTTTTAACTGGAAAAGCGATGACATTATCTTCCATCTATAATTTAAAACATATATAATAAAAGGACTGCTTTGTTGTAGCAGTCCTTTTTTGCACGCTGTTCAGGCTTCGAGAACGCAGCTGAAAAGCAAAGCGGGATTGCACTGCAAGCCCCTACGAGCAATTTTTATTCTTCACATTATTTGGCGTGGTTCAGACCACTTTATCGACAGTCTGGTGGGCGAACAATGTTCGCCCATACGGTTTAGCATTATGCTTTTGTTTATGTTAGTATTTCTTGAGCTGGTCCTCGCTGAAGTCCTCAAGGAACTCATCGTATGTGCCCTTGCGGTCGAGAACAGTGTTGCCTGAAATCTCAATAATTCTGTCGGCAACCGTTTGCACAAACTGATGGTCGTGCGATGTGAAAAGTATTGTTTCGGGATAACGGATAAGACCGTTGTTGAGCGCTGTAATTGACTCAAGGTCAAGGTGGTTTGTTGGCTCATCAAGTATGAGCACATTTGCACCCGAAAGCATCATCTTGCAAAGCATGCAACGAACTCTCTCACCACCGGAAAGCACATTTGCCATCTTGAGTGCCTCCTCGCCCGAGAAGAGCATTCTGCCGAGCCAGCCTCTGATGTCTGCCTCAAGAGTGTATGTTGTATATTGTCTGAGCCAATCAACAAGGCTCAACTCAACACCGTCAAAGTAAGCGCTGTTATCGCTCGGGAAATAGCTCTGCGATGTTGTTACTCCCCACTTGAAGCTACCCTCATCAGGCTCCATTTCTCCCATAATGATTTTGAAAAGAGTTGTCTTTGCAACAACATCCGAGCCGACAAATGCAACCTTTTCTCTTGGGTGAATAACGAATGAAACATCGTCGAGCACCTTTCTGTCGCCGATTGTTTTTGTGAGGTGGTCAACTCTTAAAAGATCGTTGCCACACTCCCTGTCCGGCTTGAAATCAACATAAGGAAAACGACGGCTTGAAACCGGCATTTCAATCATTTCAAGAGCGTCAAGCTGCTTCTTACGGCTTGTTGCCTGCTTTGATTTAGCAGCATTTGCAGAGAAGCGCTGAATGAACTCCTGAAGCTCCTTAATCTTCTGCTCGTTCTTTTTATTCTGGTCTCTCGCCTGACGCTGACGCATCTGTGTATATTCGTACCAGAAATCGTAGTTACCTGTATAAAGCTGAATTTTGCCGAAATCGACATCACAAATATGTGTGCATACCTTATTTAAGAAATGTCTGTCGTGAGATACAACGATAACCGTATTCTCGAAATCCATAAGGAAATTCTCTAACCAGCGAATAGCAGAGAGGTCGAGGTGGTTGGTAGGCTCGTCGAGAAGAAGAATATCGGGATTACCGAAAAGAGCCTGTGCAAGAAGCACCTTAACCTTCATGTCTGACGGAAGCTCACTCATCTGCATATAGTGATACTCGTCAGGCACACCGAGCTTATTAAGCATGAATGCAGCATCACTCTCTGCATTCCAGCCGTCCATATCTGCAAATTCTGCCTCAAGCTCGCCTGCCTTGATGCCGTCCTCCTCGGAGAAATCCTCCTTCATATAAAGTGCGTCCTTCTCCTCCATAACCTCAATGAGTCTTGGGTTACCCATAAGGACTGTGCGAAGCACCTCATACTGATCATAAGCAAAGTGGTCCTGCTTCAAAACGGAAAGTCTTTCGCCGGGAGTGATAAACACCTCACCCTTTTGTGACTCAAGCTCGCCTGAAAGCACCTTTAAAAATGTTGATTTACCTGCGCCGTTTGCGCCGATTATACCATAGCAGTTACCAGCAGAAAATGTAACATTAACTCTTTCAAACAGTACCCTGCCGCCAAACTGAACAGTGATATTATTTGCCTGTATCATATCTTTTCCTCCGTTTACTGTAAGTGTCTGTAAAAAATCTTTTAATATAATACTACATTAGAGGTATAAAAACAAGCATTATTTTTATACCTATACTATATGGTGTTTCGTTATGCGTAAAGAAATGCATAAATTATTAAGCGTTAATGAATTTTTGTGAAAAAAAGGAAAAAACTATTGACAAATTAGCAAAAGGGTTATAATATTATAACAGAGTTAGCACTCAGGTGTTTAGAGTGCTAATCGCTGAGAAAGAGGGTGAAGGGATGATAAGTGAACGACGCAGTGCAATACTCGATTTGATTATCAATCACTACCTGCGAACCGGCGAGCCGATGGGCTCAAAAACGCTTTGTCACCTTTTGCCGTACTCGGTATCAAGCGCTACTATAAGAAACGAGATGGCTTACCTCTCCGAGCTTGGATTTCTTGAGCAAAGGCACACAAGTGGCGGCAGAGTTCCAAGCAAGGCGTCTTACAGGTATTATGTTGACAACCTGATGACAGAGCAGGAAATCAGCGATTACGACAGGCAAAGAATTAACGACACGCTTTCCGTCAACTCCGGAGATCCGGAGAGGCTTCTTGCCGACGCGGCAAGGCTCCTTGCCGAGCATACGCACTGTGCATCTTTTTACTGCACGCTTGAGGATCCTGCGGACTGTATTCAAGGTGTTGACCTAATTCCTGCCGGCAATTCAAAGGCTATGCTCGTTATGCTGACAACGGGAAGCAAAATTAAATCATCGCTTATCAACATGCCTTGTGCAATTGATGATGAGTTTAGATTTGCTTTCTATAATGTAATAAACAGATTTTTCATAGGAACACCGCTTGCAGATGTTAATTTGGCACTCATTCAAGGTGCTGCCGGCGTTGCAATGGAAAGAATTTTTGATTTGCTCCCTGCCCTGACATCTCTTTGCTCGCTTTGTGCTGAGGCACTTGAAAGCAAGCTCGTGCTTGAAAACGAAACAAATCTTTTGTCGCACACGGAGCTCGGCACAGAGGTTTACAGGCTACTGTCATTCCTGACTGAGCGTGAGCAGCTTATATCGTTAATCAAAAGCTTTTCGGAGTCGCAGACATCAAGAGCATTATTCATCGGCGACGAAAATCCGATATACGAAATGAAAAACACTGCCACAGTGATTTCAAAATACACATACGGTAACAACCAAAAGGCAGCCGTCGGAATTGTAGGCTCGATGAGAATTGATTACAGCACAATCATTCCGAAGGTTAGATACATCACCGACACGGTTGAAAGCCTATTGTCAAAGGAGGCGCAATATGAGTAAAAAGAAGGAAAGCACTCAGCCTGAAGAGGAAATTAAGGACGAAACCACTCAAGAGGAAACGGCGGAAAACGAAGCTGTTGAGGAAAATCCTCTTGAAAAGGAGCTTGCAGACACAAAGGAGCAGCTTTTACGAGTTACTGCAGAATATGCAAATTTCCGCAAGCGCTCTGAAAAGGAGAAGAACGACAGCTTCACATTTGCAACTGCAAAGGCAGTCGGTGAAATTTTAACAGTTGTCGATAATCTTGAGCGTGCTCTTGCAAGCGAGCACGAGGATTACGAGGGATTGAAAAAGGGCGTTCAAATGACATTTGACGGCTTAATGGCATCGCTCGAAAAAATCGGTGTTACAGTCTATGGAGAACCGGGTGAGCAGTTTGACCCCAACTTCCACAACGCAGTAATGCATGTTGAGGATGACAGCTTGGAGGCAAATGTTATCACCGATGTTTTTCAAAAGGGCTATAAAATAAATGACAAAGTTGTCAGACCGGCAATGGTTAAGACAGCCAACTAATTAAAATAAACACAAGCTTAGGAGGAAAAAATTATGTCAAAGATTATTGGTATTGATTTAGGTACAACAAACAGCTGCGTAAGCGTTATCGAGGGCGGTGAGCCGGTAGTTATCACAAACGCAGAGGGCGCAAGAACAACTCCGTCTGTTGTTGCATTCAGCAAGGACGGCGAAAGAATGGTAGGTAATGTAGCAAAGCGTCAGGCTATCACAAACCCTGACAAGACTATCTCATCTATCAAGAGACACATGGGCTCTGACTACAAGGTAAACATCGACGGTAAGGCTTACACTCCGCAGGAGATTTCTGCAATCATTCTTCAAAAGCTTAAGGCTGATGCAGAGGCTTATCTCGGTGAAACAGTATCCGAGGCAGTTATCACTGTTCCTGCTTATTTCACAGACGCACAGCGTCAGGCAACAAAGGACGCAGGTAAAATTGCAGGTCTTGAGGTAAAGAGAATCATCAACGAGCCTACTGCTGCCGCTCTTGCATTCGGCATCGACAAGGAGGACGACCAGAAGGTTATGGTTTACGACCTTGGCGGCGGTACATTCGATGTATCAATCATTGAGATGGGCGACGGCGTTCAGGAGGTTCTTGCAACTGCAGGTAACAACCGTCTCGGCGGTGACGACTTCGATAAGAAGATTATGGACTGGATCGTTGCCGAATTCAAAAAGGACACAGGCATTGACCTTTCAAACGACAAGATGGCTATGCAGAGAGTTAAGGAAGCTGCAGAAAAGGCAAAGATTGACCTTTCGGGCATGACAACTGCACAGATTTCTCTTCCTTTCATCACTGCTGATGCAACAGGTCCTAAGCATCTTGAAACTACTCTTTCAAGAGCTAAGTTCAACGAAATGACTGCTGACCTTGTTGAAGCAACAATGGGTCCTGTTCGTCAGGCAATGCAGGATTCAGGTCTTACAATGAACGACATTGACAAGGTTCTTCTTGTTGGTGGTTCTACAAGAATTCCTGCTGTACAGGAGGCTATTCAAAAGTTCAGCGGTAAGGAGCCATTCAAGGGCATCAACCCTGACGAATGTGTTGCTATGGGTGCTGCTCTTCAGGGCGGTGTACTCGGCGGCGATGTTAAAGGACTTCTCCTTCTCGATGTAACTCCGCTTTCACTCGGTATTGAAACAATGGGCGGTGTTAACACTGTTATCATCGAAAGAAACACAACTATCCCTACAAAGAAGAGTCAAATTTTCTCAACTGCTGCCGACAATCAAACATCTGTTGAGGTACACGTTCTTCAGGGTGAGAGAGAATTTGCAAAGGATAACAAGACTCTCGGTATGTTCCACCTTGACGGTATTCTTCCTGCAAGAAGAGGTGTTCCTCAAATCGAGGTAACATTCGACATTGACGCAAACGGTATCGTTCATGTTTCAGCTAAGGACCTCGGCACAGGCAAGGAGCAGCAAATTTCAATTACTGCTTCATCAAACATGAGCAAGGAGGACATTGAAAAGGCTGTTAAGGAAGCAGAGCAGTTTGCTGAGGAGGACAAGAAGAAGAGAGAGTCTGTTGACCTTCGTAACAATGCAGACCAGATGGTTTACCAGACAGAAAAGCTTCTCAGCGAGGAGGGCGACAAGTTCTCTGCCGATGACAAGAGTGTTCTTCAAACAAAGCTTGACACATTAAAGGAAGCTCTCAAGGGCGACAACGAGGACGCAATCAAGGCTGCACAGGAGGACCTCACCAACAAGTTCTACGAGGTTTCGCAGAAGCTTTACGAGGCAGCACAGGCTGCAGGTGCCGATCCAAACGCTGCCGCAGGCTTTGATCCTTCACAGGCAGGCGGCGCAGATGCAGGATATGCAGATGCTGACTACACAGAGGTTGACGACAACTAATATATACGCATCAATGTGCGGTAAATAGCTTATGAATACTCGGGGCTGACTCAAGAAATTGGGACAGCCCATACGAGTTTATGATTGAGAGATGAAAATATGGCAGAGGAAAAAAGAGATTATTACGAGGTGCTTGGCGTCAGCAAGGGCGCAAGCGACGATGAGATAAAAAAAGCATACAGAAAAACCGCAAAAAAATATCATCCCGACCTCAACCCCAACAATAAAGAGGCAGAGGAAAAATTTAAGGAGTGTAACGAGGCATACGAGGTTTTATCCGATCCGCAGAAAAAAGCACGATACGACCAGTTCGGCTTTGCAGGCGTTGATCCCAACTACGGTGCAGGTCAGGGCGGATACGGCGGCGGTGGCTTCGGCTTCGACGGTGATATTGATTTGGGTGACATATTCTCCTCCTTCTTCGGCGGCGGATTCGGCGGTGGCGGACGAAATCCTAACGCTCCGCAGCGTGGAAGAAACACTCAGGCAGGAGTTACACTTACATTTGAAGAGGCTGCAAAGGGCTGTAAAAAGACTATCGAGGTTATGAGAGTCATGGATTGCAGTGAATGCGGCGGCTCGGGTGCTGCAAAGGGAACATCTCCTACTACATGTCCCGAATGTCAGGGCAGAGGTGTTATCAATATTCAGCAAAGAACACCGCTTGGTGTTATGAGCACTCAAAGGACCTGCTCAAGATGCGGCGGCACAGGCAAAATCATCACAACTCCCTGCAGTAAATGTAACGGCAAGGGCAAGGTTAGAACTAAAAAGAAGATTGAGGTTAATATCCCTGCAGGTATTGACAATAATCAAATTGTCAATGTTCGCGGCTTTGGTAACGCAGGTGTAAACGGCGGTCCTGCCGGCGACCTCAAGGTTGTTGTCAGCATCAAGAAGCATCCGTATTTCACAAGAGACGGCTACGATGTTTGGGTTGACAGGCACATTTCTATTGTTCAGGCAACTCTCGGCGCAGAAATAGATGTGCCTACTCTTGACGGTGATGTTAAGCTTAACATTCCGCCGGGAACACAGCCGGGTGAGATATTTACACTCAAGGGCAACAAGGGTATTCAAAGGCTCAACAGTATAAGCCGCGGCGAAGAATTTGTAAGGATTGTTGTTGATATTCCTAAAAATCTTAGCGACGAGCAACGAGCTGTGCTCATGCAATTCGATGCAAGCTACACTCCGCCGAAGCATGCAGGCAAGGAAGGCTTCTTTGATAAATTTAAAAAGAAATAAAAGATAGTAAAAAAATTCTTTACAAAATATAATTTGTATGTTATAATTCATAACGCTGTGGACGGATTACTCGGTTTCGGGTGTAAGCCATGTATATGGAATCACCTTTCCCGCTACTGTGTTTTCCGCAATCGGTAAATATTTTAATGAGGTGAAAATTATGACACAGGCAGAAAAGCAGGCTATTATGGCTGAATATGCTACTCACGAGGGTGACACAGGTTCTCCTGAGGTACAGGTAGCAGTTCTTACAACAAGAATCAACGAGCTCACAGAGCATCTTAAGGTTCACAAGAAGGACCACCACTCAAGAAGAGGTCTTCTCAAGATGGTTGGTCACAGAAGAAACCTTCTTGTTTATCTTTACAACAAGGATATTGAAAGATACCGTGCACTCATCAAGAAGCTCGGCATCCGTGATACTCTTGACAGATAATTTGTCAATCAGGCAAACAGTGGCTTAGGTCATTGTTTGCCTTGTTTGCTTTTTTAATATAAGAAGCAGGCACTAAATCGTAATTAAAGGAGGGGCACAAATAGTAGTAAGCTGAGTGCATAAGACTATATATTGTGCGTTGAGTTTATTACTATTGCACCTCCTTAATTAAATAAATTTGAGAGGTAATATTATGTTTTTCAAGAATTTTAAGGTTTGGGAAACCGAGCTTGCCGGCAGAAAGCTTACACTTGAGACCGGTAAGATGGCAGGACTTGCAAACGCTTCTATCCTTGCCCGTTACGGCGAGACAGAGGTTCTTTGTAATGTAACTGCTTCGGCAAAGCCAAGAGAGGGCGTTGACTTCTTCCCTCTTTCAGTTGACTACGAGGAGAAAATGTACTCAGTAGGTAAAATCCCGGGTGGCTTCCTTCGCAGAGAGGGCAGAGCAGGTGAAAAGGCAATACTCACATCGCGTTGTATTGACCGCCCTATCAGACCGCTCTTCCCAAAGGATTTAAGAAACGACTGCTCTGTTGTTGCAACAGTAATGTCTGTTGATCCTGACTGCTCACCTGAAATCACTGCAGCTATCGGTGTTTCGGCAGCGCTTGCAATCAGTGATGTTCCGTGGGACGGTCCTATTTCATCGGTAAATGTAGGTCTTGTTGACGGCGAAATCGTTATCAATCCAACTCTCGAGCAGAGAGAAAAGACTGACCTTGTTCTTACCGTTGCTTCCACCGCAGACCTTGTTGCTATGATTGAGGCAGGAGGTAACGAAATCGACGAGGAAACAATGTTCAACGCTATCATGGCAGGTCATGAGGAGAATAAGAAGATTGTTAGATTCATTCAGGGCATCGTTGACGAGGTCGGCAAGCCGAAGTTTGCTTACGAGTCATCCGATCCGGATCCTGAAATCATGGCTGAAATTGAAGCATTCTGCATTGAGGATGTTAAGAAGGCTCTTGACACAGACGATAAGAATGTTCGTGACGAGGCTCTCCTTCCTATCTACGACGCAGTTCACGAGAAGTTTGACGAGAGATTTGAGGGCTGCGAGGCTAAGCTTGACGAGATTATGTATCTTGTTCAAAAGCATGTTGTTCGCGCATGGCTCAAGGACGAGCATAAGAGAGTTGACGGCAGAGGCATCGATGAAATCAGACCTCTTAATGCCGAGGTTGACCTTCTTTCAAGAGCGCACGGCTCAGGTATGTTCACAAGAGGACAGACACAGGTGCTTTCTGTTACAACACTCGGTCCTATGAGTGATGTTCAGCTCCTTGACGGTCTTGACGAGCAGACAGAAAAGAGATATATCCATCACTACAATTTCCCGTCATACTCTGTTGGCGAAACAAAACCGTCAAGAGGTCCGGGAAGAAGAGAAATCGGTCACGGTGCGCTTGCAGAAAAGGCACTCGTTCCTGTTCTTCCGAGCGTTGACGAGTTCCCTTACGCAATCCGTGTTGTATCAGAGGTTCTTTCATCAAACGGTTCAACATCACAGGGCTCCATCTGCGGCTCAACTCTTTCACTTATGGCTGCAGGTGTTCCGATCAAGGCTCCCGTTGCAGGTATCAGCTGCGGTCTTATCACAGGTGATGACGGCGTTTACGGCGATTTCATGACAATGGTTGACATTCAGGGACTTGAGGATTTCTACGGTGATATGGACTTTAAGGTTGCCGGTACAAAGAAGGGTATCACTGCAATTCAAATGGACCTTAAGGTACACGGTCTTACTCCTGAAATTATCAAGGAGGCATTTGCAAAGACTCGTACCGCAAGAGAATATATCCTTGACGAGATTATGCTCCCTGTTATCAGCGAGCCGAGAAAGGAGCTTTCAAAGTACGCTCCAAAGATGTTCACACTTTCAATCAATCCTGACAAGATCGGTGATGTTATCGGCAAAGGCGGCAAGGTTATTCAGGAAATTCAGGCTGACTACGATGTTAAGATTAACATTGAGGAGGACGGCAGAGTATTCATCAGCGGTGTTGATGCTGACAAGTGTCAGGGCGCTGTTGAGGTTGTTAAGCTTATCGCTACCGATCCTGAGGTTGGCTCATTCTACAACGGTGTTGTAACAAGAATTATGAGCTTCGGTGCATTTGTTGAGATTGCTCCGGGCAAGGAAGGTCTTGTTCATATTTCTCGCCTTGATGTTAAGAGAACAGAAAAGGTTGAGGATGTTGTTAATGTAGGTGATTCAATCTGCGTTAAGTGCATTGAGATTGATGATCAGGGCAGAATCAATCTTTCAAGAAGAGATTATCTTATCGAGGTTGAGGGTAAGACTCCGGAAAATGATATTGACGAAGCACCGAGAAAGCCGAGAAGAGATAACAGACCGAGAAGATAATATAATAAACAAGCTAAGGCGGGCATCGTGTGATGCTCGCCTTTATATTATGCTAAAAAATAAGGTAGGCAAATACGCATTTGCCTACCTCTTCTTTATTTAGTTTTGACAGACTTAACCTTTGACCATGAGGAATATACCTTCTTTGTCTTGCCGTTAACCTTGACATTCTTATAGGTGCGAACTCTTACATAATACTTTTTGTTAGCCTTAAGCTTTTTAACGGTTGTTGAGGTTTTATTCTTCTTGATTGTAACGGTCTTTTTATTCTTCTTGAATTTCTTATCTGTCGCGTACTGAACCTGATAGCCGCTTACGCCTGAAATCTTCTTCCATGTTGCCTTAAAGGATTTCTTACCCTTTGTAAGCTTTTTGATAGATGTCGATTTCGGCTTCTTTGTTGCTGACGAAGCAGCTGTTGTTGTGGTTGTAGTAGGAGCCTGTGTTGTCGGCTGAGTTGTTGTAGGGGTATCTGTAATCTCAGCAAGCTTATCTACTGCACCGCAAACAGTGCAAACACCGTTTACATACCTGTGGCCAACCGGCTTGGTGTAATCACTGTTGTAGCTGTCGCCGCAAACTGTACAGGTGTGGATTGTGTAGCCGTACTCACCGCACTTTGGAGCAACAACCGTTACAACATAGGTGTGTGCCGTTTTTGTATTGTAATCAACAACAGTATTCGTTGCACCGCACCTTGAGCATGTGCTTGTTTTTGTGCCGTCTGCTCTGCAGCTTGCGTTGTTATTGGAAGTATAGGTACCGAAATCGTGACCGAGCTTGTCAATCTTATCGCCTAATCTGACACGCTGATTACAGTCAATGCAATAGGTGTCGCCTGTGTAGCCGTTTTCTGTACAGGTCGGATCCTGGTATCCACGGATTTCCTTGTTTGTATGCTGACAAATCGGCTTAATATACGATGGATTTTCTGCACCGCAGACCTTGCATACAGGCTCATTCAATCCAAAGTCGTGACCTGTTGCGGACTTTTCCTCGCCGCCGACGATAACGCCGCAGGTCCTGCAGGTTTGAACCGCGCTGAATCCCTTATCGGTACAAGTCGGCTTAATCTCCTGCGTTGTGGTTACAAAGTCATGATTGTTTGTTCTATCGGTATAATCGCCGACATACTGATCGTGACACACCTTACATGTAAATGTTGTAAATCCATCCTTACTGCATGTAGGATCTGTTACCTTTTTTTCATAATCATGATTGAGAGCGAGAATAACCTCACCGCCGCGCTCAAAGCCGCACACATTGCATTTCTCAAGTGCAGTTTTGCCCTGATTTTCACAGCTTGGAGGGATTTCAGCAGTCACGGTAGCATACTGATGCTCGGACATAGGAATGTCTGTACCGCCGGCAATCAGGGTGTTACACTCGTTGCAGTATTTGTCGCCGGTGTATCCCTTTTGAGTACAGCTTTCAACCCTTGCGCCCTCAATGCGCACATCGTTTGCTAAATGGTCGCAATCGACCTTATCAATGGTAGATGTGTAGCTGTTGGAGCACTCACAGGTGTATGTCATTTCACCCTCTTCGGTTTTTGTCGGCGCTTTTGTAACTCTACCGGTAAAGCTGCAATCTACGCCTTCTTCAACATAATCACATCCCTCTCTTTCGCAAACGAGATCGTGAGTGTTTGTTGTGGAGTTTTTCTTAACAGTAAGAAGATGTCCCTTAGCTTCAGCCGTATATTCCCTTTGAGTTTCACCGCAAACAACACATTTACGGTCGATATATCCGCGTTCCTCGCAGGTTGCATCCTGCTGATCAATTACTGTTTTAAGCATGTGGTCTGCCTTGTCGTTATTTTCGTCGTATTCGACAAGGATTTCACCGCAGACCTGACATACCTCAACATCATACGAGCCGTGCTGACATGTTGCAGGGACTGTCTCAATTACAGGCTCGTGATCTTTAAGCGGCTTTTCAAATGTTTTTTCTTCTGCGCATGCTGTACACTTTAATGTATAGGTGCCGTGTTGTGTGCATGTTGAATCGGTTTCATTAACAGTTTGATAGCTGTGATGCGCAGGAAGCTCTCTTGTCTCACTTTCGTAGCCGCATTGCGAGCAATAAACACGAATTGAGCCTGCTTGTGTACAGGTTGGTTGAACAGTTTCTCTTATCATTGTACATTCAACCAATGTTTCTTTCTCTTGATAGGTTACATCCTTTTCCCCAACATCATAAATACCGGAGTTATTACTTCCCTCAAGTCTGAATCTATACTCTATATGGCGTCCCGGCATAGGATGCGGCTTGGCAGGCGGTGTTTCGGGAACGATAATTTCTTCCTTTTTTGTGCCACTCTTATACAGTGTTGCAGAAAGAAGCTCTCCGTTAATATCTTTAAAAACAACATAATAAAGATAGCCGTACTGCCTGTTGTAGCTTTTCGCATACATTATTGCCGTTGAACCGTCATCTCTGCCGTAAATCTTGATGTTTATATTGATTGAATTATCATCGGCAATTCTGCAGGCGTAATTCCTAATAATAATATCATCGGTATAAACACACGCTAAAAACAAGCTTCTGCCGATATAGGTAATGCTTTCGCTAACATCAATATGCTTAATATCGGTTAAATCGTTTATTCCGTCAATAGCCGTCCAATCGGGAGCCGTTGTAGGTGTGTAGTCATAAGTAGCAGTGGCATCCTGATTTGAGCTATTTATATACAGCGTCTGATTTGACGCGTCAAATGTTGCGTAAACGCCGTTACCGCATACAAAGCTACTGTCTGCAAACGCCGTACTGCCAAAGCCGAGACAGGCTGTAAGCACGATAACAACGCTCAAAAGCAATGATAATGTCTTTTTCATTTTTTCACCCCATTAAAATCAATTACTTTCTTCTCTGTGCAAGAGCAGCAGCAATCTTTTCTTTTTTCTCTCCAATTATGTCGTACTTAAGCATTGGGAAGATTGAAAGAAGAGCAAGGATACCCGGAAGAGCAGTGTATGCAAAGAATATAGTATCCTTTGTACTGTTTGAGAATGAGCCTGATGCAAGCGAATCGTAGTAGCCTGACACCTGAACAAATATAAGACCTACTGCAGTACCGAGTGCAAGGCAAACCTTAATTGTAAGTGTGAGAATTGAGTAGCATGCACCCTCCATTCTCTTGCCTGTTTCGTACTCATAGTAGTCAACTGTATCTGCTGTCATAATCATCGGCATAAGTGTTACCGCACCAAACTGCAAGCCGATAAGGAAGAGTGATGCATAAAACAATACCGTAAGAACAATATTCTTTGGATTGCTAAACCAGAAATGACCGACAATAAATGAGAAGATTGATGCCGCAAAGCCGTAAACGGAAAGAAGAATATAAGCATTTCTTTCGTTAAGCTTTTTGATGAGAAGCGGGCAAAGTGCCATGCTAATCATTGAGCCGACTGCCGTTACTATACCAAGAACAGCAACAAGGTTTTGCGAGCCGAGAATAACTGTTGCAGCCTGAACCTGAATACCCATTGCCATTTGACGACCGAAGCCGAGAAAATATGAGATAATTACAAGCATGAAAGGCTTGTTATTTTTAAGTGCGTTGAGCATATCCCTTGCAGTAGTTTTTTCTGCGTTATCGGTTGTAACTCTTTCCTTGTTAAGCATTGGGATAAGAGCAAAGAGAACGCAGCCAAGAACTGCCGTAAGAACTGCTACCCAGAAATACTCCGATGCAATCATCGGTGTGTCGCCAACCTCCTTATCAAAGCCGAACACCTGTGAGCCGTTTGGAATGATAAGGCATACGATAGGTACGATTACTACGCAGGCTGAAAAGCCAACCTGCTTAAATGTGTTTGAGATTGAAACAACATTTGTTCTTTCAGTCGGGTTTGGAGTAAGAACAGAGGCAATACCCTGTGACGGAACATCACCCATTGTCATTGCAATACTCCAAATAAGGTATGTAATGAATATCCACGCATAAAGTCCGAAGCCCTCGAAAGGCACTTTAACAAACACAACCGCCGTAAAAATAAGAAGCGGTGCGATTGAATAAAGTATCATCGACTTGAACTTGCCGTGCTTGCTTTTTGAACGATCAACAAGATTGCCCACAACGGGATCGGCAACTGCCGACACAATCTTAGCTACAAGAATAAGAATAGCTACAACGCTGACATTTGCGCCGAGAATTGAGCCGTCAAACTCTGCCTGATATGAATTGAGCAGTCCTACGATTGCCTGAAATCCGAAAAGACCGAGCGAATATGCCGCAATCTCCTTGAAATTCATATATTTCTTCTTTGTAATATCCTCTGTCATAATAAACCTCCGTTACTAACAGAATACAAACAAAATATAAAAGGGCGAAATCATCAAACACTGACAATTCCCGCCCTTGAGAATATCTTAATCCTTAAATACCTCGTTGAAAAGGTCAATGTCTGCTGCCTTCATTACTGCAGAGAAAAGCTCTGAGCCCATAACAGGAAGCATTCTGTTGAAAATTGACATAGCGTGAGCATCTAAGCCGTGAACCATCATAGGACGCTTATGCTCAATACCGAACATAATCATCTTAACCATAAGGTCACAGTCTGTTGAAATCATGTCCATGATTTTTTCGCCCTTTCCGCCCTCATTCTTCTGGTCGCGGAAAATGTCTGTCTTTGTGAAGCCGGGGCATACAAGACCAACATAGCACTTGCCCTTAAATTCATTCCTAAGTGCTTCCGTAAATCCCTTAAGAGCTGCCTTTGATGCACTGTACATTGATGTACCTGCAAGTGTCATAAGTGCTGCGGATGAATCAATATTTATGATACCGGGATCGTCCTCCTTCATGATTACGGGAAGAAGAGTCTTAACGCTGTAAATGCATGAATAGAAATTGATGTTCATAGCCCTTTCAATTTCCTCGTATGAATACCTATCAAATCTCTTAAACTTTGGAAGAATACCTGCGTTGTTGATTACAACTGAAGGTCTGATACCCTCCTCCTCAAGCTCCTTAGCAAAATTCTCCCAATTCTCCCTAACGGAAACATCAAAAAGCTTGTAGGAAAACTGCTCGGCATAAGACGGTCCAAGCTCCTCAATAAACTTTAACATTTTAGGCTCACTTCTTGCAACACCTACAACACGACAGCCGTGCTTCTTAATAAGTGTAGCTGCGATGCCTGCGCCCATACCTCCTGACGCACCTGTAACGATAACGGTTTTGCCCTTAAGCCATTCGCCGTTAAGTGCACTGCAACAATTACTCATCTTTATATCCCCCTATTTACATAAATTGTATAATTTAAAATTACTGTAAGTTATTATACAATACAATCCGTTTTAATACAATATTTTTTATAAAATAAATGATTAAAAAAAATATAATTACAAGCGATATTGTCTTTTTGACTAAATAATTATAGACACATTTAAGCAAAATGCCGA
>CAMGDK010000004.1 GCA_946042285.1 uncultured Clostridia bacterium
TGCCTCTTGTCTCGTGGGCTCGGAGATGTGTATAAGAGACAGGTGTTATAATAAATAATTATAGTGGAATAATGTATCAAATTATATATAAATTCAAAAACAGGAGGTATAAAATGGAATCCTTTAACGATTTATGGCAGGCAGTTCTTGACTATTGCAGACAGCGTATTACACAAACAGCATTTAACCTTTGGATTTCAAGAATTGAGTTCACCTCTTTTGAGGCTTCAACAGTTACACTTACCTTACCTAACCGCATGTTTATGGATGTTGTAATCCCTCAATATACAGAATTGCTGACTCAGGCGTTTGAGAATGTAATGGGCTTTACCGTTAATATCAGCTTTGTATATAAGGACGATCCCGAAACCAATGTTCACGGTGACATGAGCTACAACAACGCTCAGCACCTTGAGGATTACAGGAACGAGCAGTTCACATTTGAAAACTTTATTGTAGGCGCAAGCAACAGATTTGCTTATGTTGCCGCAAAGGCGGTTGCCTCAAATCCCGGCTCGAACTCGGGTAATTCTTCGGAATTCAGCAATTACAATCCTTTGTTCATTTACGGTAATTCAGGTCTTGGCAAAACACATATTCTTAATGCTATCTGCCACGACATAAGAAAGAATTTTCCCGAGCTTAAAATTATGTACATCAGGGCGGAGGAATTTGCCAACGAATTTTTCCAGGCTCTTCAATACAAGACGACGGACGAATTTCATTCTAAATTTAGAAACAATGTTGATGTCTTTTTGATTGACGATATTCAGTTTATCGCCAACAAGGAGGCACTTATTGAGGAATTCTTCCACACCTTTGACTCCTTTGTATTCAGCGGCAAGCAGGTTGTTATCACATCCGACCGTCCGCCGAAGGATATTCAGTCGATTACCGACAGGCTTAAGTCAAGGTTTGAGGACGGTCTTCTTGCAGATATTCAGCCACCTGAGTATGAAACAAGATGCGAAATTATTAAGAGAAAGGCAAAGCTTCTTAATTTCAACATCAGCGAGCCTGTTATAAATTACATAGCAGAGAAGATTAAGAGCAACATCCGTCAGCTTGAGGGTGTAACAAAAAAGCTTTATGCGCTTTGCGAGCTTAACAAGATTGAGCCTACAATTTCACTTGCTCAAAGTGTTATTAAGGTTATAACGGAGGATAAGCAGCCTCTTCCCGTTACTATTCAAAAGGTTGTTGAGGAGGTTAGCAGGACTACCGGCGTTTCCGTTGAGGATATTTACGGCAAGCTCCAGCGTGCAAACATTACTCATGCAAGAAAAATTACCTTTTACATTATAAGAAAGGTTACCAACATGAGCTATGAGGAAATAGGCAATCAGTTCAAAAAGCACCACTCAACCGTTATGTATAACATCAATCAAATTGAAAATGAGATTGAAAAGGATTCAAAGCTTGCCCGTCAGGTCAACGACATTATTTCAAATGTACGCACCGATGCATAGCTTTTTCACTGTAAAATAATAACAAAGTTTTCCACACTTTTTTAATCTTTAACATAGAAAGACTGTTGATGAATGTTGAAAAAAATAATTTTCCTAAATCTCAACAAATTTTACACAATTCGACCTTAAAGATTTACCGTTGATTTTTACAGCAACGATGCAGGCTGTGGGAGTTTTCCGCAATTTCCACACCCTCTAATAATACTACTAAATATTGAAGATATATTGATGGAGGATTTTAAAAATGAAATTTACTTGCTCTACAAAGGAATTAAGTGAAGCATGCTCTAATGTTATGAGAGCAGTCAGCACAAAGGTAACAATTCCTACAATTGAGGGTATCCTTATCGAATGTGGCTCTGATACATTAAGCCTTACAGGCTACGACTTTGAATTCGGTATTAACACAACACTTCAGGCAAGCGTTGTTGAGCCGGGTGCTATCGTAATTAACGCAAAGGTTATCAGTGATATTATAAGAAAGCTTCCCGACGGCAAGGTTACATTTGACATCAGCGGTACGAATGTATCAATTATCAGCGGTGCAGCACAGTACAGCATCACAGGTATTGATGCAAACGATTATCCCGAGCTTCCGTCTGTTTCGGGAGGCTATCCGCTTTTCTTAAATCAAACAATTCTTCATCAAATGGTAAGCCAAACACTTTATGCTGTTGCAGATAATGAGTCATCAAAGCCTGTACATACAGGATTAAAATTTGAGCTTTCACTCAATCAGCTCAGGCTTATAGGCGTTGACGGCTACCGTCTTGCAATAAGAACGGAAACTGTTAAGTATGACGGCGACGACATCAGCTTTATCGTTCCTAAAAAGACAATAAGAGAGCTGATGAAGCTTATCAATCCCGAGGAGGATAACAATATTTCAATCAGCGTTGGCAAAAGGCATATTGTTTTTGATGTTGATAATTACAGCATTATCAGCCGACTTCTTGACGGTGATTTTCTTGATTACAACGCAGCACTGCCTAAAACATGCTCAACAACAGTGCTTATCAACACAGGTGATGCAATTGATTGTATTGAAAGGACATTGCCGGTAATTGAGAATGATAAGAAAAATCCTATCAGATGCTTGTTTGAAAATGACGAAATGAGAGTTTCAACAGTATCAAGCAGAGGTAGATTTGTTGACAGAACACATGCAAATTGCAGCGGTGACAGGGTTGAGATAGGCTTTAATTCAAAGTTTATACTTGAAGCACTTAAGGCTGCCGACACAGATCAGGTTAAAATTGAGCTTGGTGGCTCAATCAGTCCCGCAAAGGTGCTTCCGGTTAAGGATGAGAGCTTCCTTTTCCTTGTATTACCAATGAGGTTAAAGAATGAAAATTAAGGCTAAGGCAGTTAAAAGAAAAAAGGAAAAGGTTTTTATCAGCACTGAATTTATCCGCCTCGACGCGTTTTTAAAATTTCAGGGAATATCCGAAACAGGCGGTCAGGCAAAGCAGTTTATTCAAGACGGTATTGTTAAGGTTAACGGCGAGGTCTGCACCGCAAGAGGTAAAAAAATAAGAAGCGGTGACATTGTTTCCGTATTTTCCGCAGATTATGAAATAACCGATGAAAATTAAATCAATAGATATAGAAAATTACAGGAATATTAAAAATCTTAATCTTGATTTTGATGATGTTAATATCATCTACGGCGAGAATGCGCAGGGTAAAACCAATTTAATTGAGGCAATTTATCTTTTCACCGGTGCTAAAAGCTTTAGGGGTGTCAGGGATAAGGAGCTTGTTAAATTCGGGTGTGATTATTCCAAGCTTAAGATTTGCTTTGAAAATAAAAAAAGAGAGCAAAATGCCGAAATATTGATTAAGGGCAGGAGAAGTGCGACATTAAACGGTGTAAAAAAGAAGTCGGCATCTTCACTCGGCGACGAGCTTAAGGCAGTAATTTTTTCACCTGTTCATCTTTCAATGGTAAAGGATGGTCCTGCCGAAAGGCGTAAGTTTATCGACGGCGCACTTTGTCAAATCAAATCGGGATACAGGAGTCTTCTTAAGGAATACAACAGATGTCTTGCTCAGCGCAACATGCTTTTAAAGGATATAGGAGCTAATCCGTCACTTGCCGACATGCTTTATATTTGGGATAAAAATCTTGCATCAAGCGGCGCTAAAATAATTATGCAAAGGCGCAAATATATTGAGGCTGTCACTCCTTTTGTAAAGGATATTTTTGACGGTCTTTCAAACGGCAGGGAGAGCATTGAGCTTGTGCTTAAGGGAGAATTTGACTATTTGGGGCTTACTCTTGATGAAATTGAGGACAGGCTTGTTAAAGAATTTATTGCCGCCAAAAGCAACGACATGATAAACAGAATAACAACTGTCGGTCCTCACAGGGATGACATGGATATACTCATTAACGGCAGGAGCGCAAGGCTTTACGGCTCACAGGGGCAGCAACGCTCATGTGTGCTTGCACTTAAGCTTGCCGAGGCAAGCCTACTTAAGCAAATGACGGGGGACGAGCCGATTGTGCTTCTTGATGATGTTATGAGCGAGCTTGACGAGTCAAGGCAGGATTATATCCTTAATCACCTTAAGGACAGGCAGATATTTATAACCTGCTGTGATGCCAACACGGTGCTGCGGCTCAAGCAGGGCAAAACCTTTCACATTTCCGACGGAGGTGTAATTTAATGTATATTTACCTCGGCGGAGATACGGCAATCAGCACAAGCGACATTATCGGCGTGTTTGACATGGATACATCAACAGTCAACAAGGCAACAAGAGATTATCTGTCACAATCTGAAAAAAATAATAAAATCGTTTATGTCAATTACGAATTGCCGAAAAGCTTTGTTGTGTGCAGCGATAAGATTTTCGTTTGCCCACTCAACACATCAACAATAGCTAAAAGAATTAAATAGCAAATACATTTTACATATACAAATTTTATTAAAAATCCTATCAAGGAGAATCAGTATGAGCGAAGAAATCAAAACAGTTTTAGAGGAAGAGGACATGGATACTGTCGTAACAGAGGAGTATTCTGCCAAGGATATTCAGGTGCTGGAGGGACTTGAGGCTGTAAGAAAGCGTCCGGGCATGTACATCGGCTCAACCGGTCCGAGAGGACTTCACCACCTTGTTTATGAAATTGTGGACAACTCCATCGACGAGGCACTTGCCGGCGTTTGTACTCACATTGAATGTGAAATTCTTGAAAATAATGTAATTCAGGTAACAGATAACGGCCGTGGTATCCCTGTCGGTATAAATGAAAAAACAGGCTTGCCTGCCGTTACGGTTGTACTTACCGTGCTTCACGCAGGCGGTAAATTCGGCGGCTCGGGCTACAAGGTTTCGGGCGGTCTTCACGGTGTAGGCTCATCTGTTGTTAATGCGCTTTCCGAATGGCTTGAGGTTGAGGTTACACAAAACGGTCACATCTATGCACAGCGATTTGAAAGAGGTGTTCCGACAGACGACCTTCACATTATCGGTGACGCTGAGGGACACGGCACAAGAATACGCTTTAAGGCAGATGCCGACATTTTCCAAGAGACAACAACATACGAATACGAAATATTGGAAAGAAGGCTTCGCGAGCAGGCTTTCCTTAACGCAGGTCTTTCAATCACTCTTACCGACAGGCGAGGTGACGAGGATTACAGCGAGGAATTCTGCTACGAGGGCGGTATTCGCTCGTTTGTTGAGTACATCAACACAAGCAGAGGTCTTAATCCTATTCAGGAAGAGGTTATTCACCTTTCAACAACAAAGGACGATAGAAGTGCCGAGGTTGCACTCTGCTACACCGACTCATATAACGAAACACTGCTTTCATTTGCAAATAACATTAACACTATCGACGGCGGTACTCACGAAACAGGCTTTAAAACAGCACTTACAAGAGTATTCAACGACTACGGTAAAAAGTTTAACATACTTAAGGACTCCGACAAGAAGTTTTCCGGTGAGGATGTGCGTGAGGGTATCACCGCAGTTATTTCCGTTAAGCTGACTGAAGCACAGTTTGAGGGACAGACAAAGGGTAAGCTCGGCAACACGGATATTACAGGTCTTGTTTCATCAATGCTTTACGACAAGCTGATGACCTACTTTGAGGAGCATCCGGCTGTTGCAAAAACACTTATCAACAAATCGCTTGACGCATCAAGAGCGAGAGAGGCAGCAAGAAAAGCAAGAGAAAACGCAAGGAGAAAATCTCCGCTTGAAAGCAACACTCTTCCGGGCAAGCTTGCAGACTGCATCAGCAACGATCCGTCAAAATGCGAAATCTATATCGTCGAGGGTGACTCTGCCGGCGGCTCTGCAAAGGACGGCAGAGACAAGGAGCACATGGCAATTCTTCCGCTTTGGGGTAAAATGCTCAATGTTGAAAAGGCAAGAGTTGACAAGGTTATCACCAACGAAAAGCTCACTCCCGTTGTTATGGCGCTCGGCACAGGCATCGGCGAGGACTTTGACATCAGCAAGCTTCGCTATCACAAGATTATCATTATGGCGGATGCCGATGTCGATGGTGCTCATATAAGAACACTTCTTTTGACCTTCTTCTTCCGCTATATGCCGCAGATTATCGAGCAGGGACATGTATTTCTTGCACAGCCTCCTCTTTTCAAGGTGTCAAAGGGCAAGAAGAGTGCCTATGCATACTCCGACGAGGAAAGAGATGAAAAAATTGAAGAATTCGGCGGCGACTGCGACATTCAGCGCTACAAAGGTCTTGGTGAAATGGATCCCGATCAGCTTTGGGAAACAACTATGGATCCCGAATACAGAACAATGCTTCGTGTTACCATTGAGGATGCGCAAAGAGCGAGCGAGAATTTCTCTATTCTCATGGGTGACAATGTTGAGCCAAGGCGTGAATTTATAGAAAAGAACGCTAAATTCGTACAAAATCTTGATATTTAATTTAACTTATTTATTTTAACGGAAAGTAAATTATTATGAAAATAACCTTTCAAATGACAGAAAACGAATTTTACCTTGGTTGGAAATATAAAAACAATACGGGTAAAATGAGCAATTATGCAGGAGCGGTGCTTGTTGCCGTAATTTGTCTTTGTGTTTCGGCAGTCGGTGTTGCGCGTGCGCTCCCCTTTCTTGCAGTGACGGGTATCTGCATTTCAGGTGCAGTGCTTTTTGGCACCTTTAACCGTCAAAAAAAGAGAGTTATGCAGGAATACCGTTACTCAGCCGTAATCAACGGCGAGCATACAATCATTGCCGATAACGACAGGATTACGCTTATTAACAGCTTTGAAAAAATGTCTGTGCCGTATAGCAAAATTTTTGCCTTTAAGGAAACAAAGGATTATCTTTTCATCATGCCTACATTTAGAAAGGGTATAGCAGTAATCAACAAGGAGCGCTACGGCGGTGACGATTTAACAAAAATCGCCGAGGTGCTTAAAAAAAGTAAAGAGGAGGCTGCAAAATGAACGTCTCTTTTACATATTCACTGACGCTTGATGATTACATCGGCTTTGAAAAAATCATGATTAAGCAAAAATATTTCGGCATAATGACATATATTTCAACACTGATACTCCTTGCAGTAGGTGCTTTCAGCTATGTCGGCACAAAGGAGCCGTCACTGCTTATCATTTCCGTTGCCTATGCAGCAGCATCAATACTTTCCGTTTTTGCCGAAAAAAAGCTTATACCTCAGCGCAAGGCAAAAAAATACACAAGACTTGATAACACATATTTTTCACCGAGAAAGGTGATAATCAGCGACTCGGCAGTTGAGCTTACGCTTGAGAGTGAAGGCGAGGACTCTGTTGAGTCAATAGGTGTTTACCCTATTCAATCATTTGCGGCAGTGCTTGAAAGCAAGGATTACATTATGCTTTTGGCGGCTGTTGATTCTTACATCATACCGAAAAGCGCAATCCCCATCGAGCAGCTTGCAACGGTTGAAAATATATTTAGGGCAAGACCTAATTATTTGAAGGCTAAATAATAATTTGAAATAACATATAATGAACGAAAATATCCCATAAATTCGGAGGAATATATATGGATAAAAACGAAATTCGCTACGACAATCAAAAAATTGTTGATGTTGAAATCAGCTCGGAAATCAGAAAGGCGTTCCTTGATTATTCAATGAGCGTTATCGTTTCCCGTGCGTTGCCTGATGTCAGGGACGGCTTGAAGCCCGTACACAGAAGAATTCTTTACGCTATGTACGACAACAACCTTTACCCGACAAACCCATACCGTAAGTGCGCTACAACCGTCGGTGAAGTGCTCGGTCATTATCATCCGCACGGTGATGCATCTGTTTATGACGCTATGGTTAGGCTTGCACAGACCTTCTCAATGCGCCACATTCTTGTTGACGGTCACGGCAACTTCGGCTCAATCGACGGCGATCCTGCCGCTGCTTACCGTTACACAGAGTCAAGGCTGAGCAAGATTTCAATGAAAATGCTTGAGGACATCAAAAAGGACACTGTTGATTTTGCTCCTAACTTTGACGACAGCTCAACCGAGCCTACCGTTTTGCCTGCACGCTTCCCTAACCTTTTGGTTAACGGCTCGTCGGGTATCGCAGTAGGTATGGCTACAAACATTCCGCCTCACAACATGCGTGAGGTTGTTGAGGGTATGTGCTGTCTTGTTGATAATCCGGATGCTACTCTTGAGGAGCTTATGGAGCATATCAAGGGTCCCGATTTCCCGACATGCGGTATCATCATGGGTACTCGCGGAATTAAAGAGGCTTATGCAACAGGCAGAGGCAAAATCTATGTTCGTGCAAAGGCAGAGATAATTGAGGCAAGGGGCGACCGCTTCAAAATCGTTGTAACGGAAATTCCTTACGGCGTTAACAAGGCAAGACTCATCACAAGAATTGCAGAGCTTGTTAAGGAAAAGAGGCTTGAGGGCGTTGCCGATGTTCAGGACTACTCCGACCGTAAGGGCATGCATATTGAGATTACCGTTAAGCGTGACGCCAACGCACAGGTTGTACTTAACAATCTCTACAAAATGACAGACATGCAGGTTACCTTCGGCGCAATCCTTCTTGCGCTTGACGACGGCGTGCCAAAGGTGCTTACTCTTAAGCAAATACTTGAAAAATATATTGCCTTCCAAAAGGAAATTGTTACAAGAAGGACTCGCTTTGATTTGAACAAGGCGCAGGAAAGAGCTCATATTTTAGAGGGACTTGCAAAGGCTATCGACATTGTTGACGAGGTTATCGCAACAATCCGTGCCTGCAAGGGCGGTCAGGCTGAGGCTAAGCAGGCTATCATGGACAAATTCGGCTTTGACGATCCGCAATCAAGTGCAATCGTCGCTTACCGTCTCGGTCAGCTTGCCGGACTTGAGATTGAAAAAATCATGAACGAGCTTGACGAGCTTCATGAGAAAATCAGGGACTTCACCGATATTCTTCAAAATGAGCAGAGAATTTGCGATATTGTTAAGGAGGAGTCGAGAGCCGTTGCAGAAAAATTCGGCGACGACAGACGAACAGAGATTTCTGCATTCACGGGCGATGTTGAGGACGAGGACCTTATTCCTGTTGAGGAGTGTATCCTTACATTAACGGAGCGTGGCTACATCAAGCGCCAAACGGTTGACACCTACAAGGCTCAAAACCGCGGCGGTAAAGGCATAATGGGTATGACAAGAAGAGAAGAGGATGTCGCAAAGACAATGTTCTCATGCTCTACTCACGACTTTGTTCTTATGTTTACAAACAAGGGCAAGGTGTTCAAGATGAAGGGATACGAAATTCCGGAGTCGTCAAGGACAAGCAAGGGCATCAATGTTGTCAACCTTCTTCCGCTTGAAAACGACGAGAGCATCAGCGCAATGGTTCGTGTGCCTAAGGAGGAGGAGAGAAACTATCTCTGCATGGTTACACGCAACGGCGTTATCAAGAGAAGCTCACTCGACGACTATAAAAATATAAGAAAAACAGGTATCATCGCTATCAATCTTGACGAAAACGATGAATTAAGCTGGGTTGACATTACAGACGGTAACAGAAAGCTTGTTGTTGCTACTCACAACGGCATGAGCATTTGCTTTGAGGAGAGCGACGCAAGGCTCATCGGCAGAACTGCACGCGGTGTTAAGGCTATCACTCTTGCAGACGGTGACTATGTTGTAGGCTTTGCCGTTGAGCGTGAGGGCTATCAGCTGCTCACCGTTTCCGAAACAGGCTACGGCAGAAAGAGCGACTATACGGATTACACCGTTCAGCACCGTGGCGGTAAAGGACTTATCAACTACCGTACAGAAAAATTCGGCAAGGTTGCAATGATTGCTCCTGTTTGCGACGACAACGATGTTATCATGATTACATCCGACGGCGTAATTATTCGTACTCACGCAGACCAGATTTCCTCATTCCAGCGTCCGTCAAAGGGTGTTCGTGTTATGAAGGTTAAGGAAAACGAAAGACTCGCTACCCTCTCAATCGTTGACAGACTCGACGAGGAGGAGCTTGACGAGGCAGACGAACAGGGCGAGGATGACGCTACTGCAACAGAAATAACAGACTAATATTACAATAAATGTCTATTATCGACAAAAAATATTTTTGTTTACAATATTTTTATAGAATTTTTATGAGCGTTGTTATACAATAGCAGGAGTCTTAAAGGCGATTGTATCAATCGAGTGTAATGAAAAGAGGGTAAAGCCCATGGAAAAGGAAACATATAATATTGATGATATTCTCAACGAGGTCAGGAAAAGGCGCGAAAGCAACGAAAGCTTTTTAAAATTCGGTGATGTTGAGGTTCCTGTCGCAAAGGAGGAGCCAAAGGACGAGCCGGAGCTAACCTTGAGTGAGGATAACGGTGACGAGGCTGTCGATGCTCAAGTCGGCAATAGCGAGAGCGAGGCGGAATTAGTCTTGAACGAGGCAGAGCAGGACACGCCTGCCGAAGAAAATACACAGCCGGAGAAGGTGCCGGAGCCTGAAGCAGAGGAAGAGCCTGAAGCAGAGGAAGAGCCTGAGGCAGATGAAGAGCCTGAAGCAGAGGAAGAGCCTGAGGCAGAGGAAGAGCTTGAAGCAGAGGAAGAGCTTGAAGCAGAGGAAGAGCCTGACGATGTCGTTTGCGACAATCAGGTTAAAAACGATAACAACGATCAAATGGTTGACCTGCTTGCGCTTGCACTTGAGCCTGAAAAGGAGCAGCCGCAGCCGGTAGATAATGATATGAAGAAGGACAAGGGCTCAAATAAGAAGAAAAACAAGGTATTAAAGGCAATTATTGTTACTCTTGTTGTGCTGATTATTGCAGCAGTAGTTTTCGGCATAGTTTATGCAAACGGCTTGCTTAACAAAATCACAGGCAAGCAGGAGGCAGATCCCTACGAGATGGTTACATACTACGACGGCATGGACTTTTTGCAGGAGGACTTCCCTGCTATCGAGGAGATGTCTGCCGATCAGATTTACAGCTACAAGGAATACCTTAAGCAGTGGTATCAAAACGGCGATCCCGTTTCCTCAACTCATGTGCTTAACATTCTTCTTATCGGCGAGGACACAAGGGACGAAGCTATTTCCGACGCATCCCGTGCCGACTCTGCAATTATTGCAAGCATAAATATTGACACGGGTGAAATTAACCTTACATCAATCCTTCGTGACCTTTATGTTTACTTTGAGGTTGACGGCGAGGGCACGTACGGCAAGATTAACGAGTCTGCATCACGCGGAGGAATGCAGTGCTACATCAAAACTCTTGAGAGATACTACAAAATTGCAATCAACAACTATGCTGTTGTTAACTTTGCAAGCTTCCCGAAGATTATTGACGCGCTCGACGGCGTAACAATCAATATTACATCGCGTGAAATTTACGAGATTAACAATCATCCAAAGAGATACGGCGGTGTTACAATTACACAGACCTTTGACGGCAGTGAGGGCAAGATGACTCTCAACGGCGAGCAGGCGCTTGCTTACTGCAGAATAAGAAAGATTGACTCCGACGGTGCTCGTGCCAACAGGCAAAAGACAGTGCTTAACGCTCTGTTTAAGAAGATGAAGGCATCGGGTGCAATCGACACCGTTAAGGTTGTAAATCAGCTTGCAGGCTATGTTTATACAGGCTATGAGAAAAAGGAGCTTATCGAAATCGGCAACAAGGCGCTCAAGGACGGCTGGCTCGGATATGAGGTTAAGTCAAACAATGTGCCTAAGCCGGAGAATGCAAAGGGCGGTCAAAACTTTTCCGTTGCGCCGAATAATTGGATTTGGCTTGCGGATATTCCAAAGGATGCCTACGAGCTTCAAACACAGATTTACGGCAAATCAAACATCAAGCTCAGCGAAAACAGACCTGATTATATCGCAATGGGCAGATAAGCAGATAAAATTTTCTGAAAGACAGGCGCACGCCTGTCTTTTTTGTTGTAGTTAATCATCACACAAAACACTACATGTTGTATGTAATTGTTACAATTATCAATAATATAAAATTTTTGTTGACAAGCATTGCTTATATAATATATAATATCTACCGATATTGTGGAGTTGTATCACTATATACAGCTTTAGTCAATAATTTGCCTGCACTATACCGTGCAGAGAATATAAAGATTAAGACAAGTTTAGTCTTTAGAATGGAGTGAAAAGAATGAAGAGAACTTTCCAGCCTAAGAAGAGACACGCTCAGAAGGTACACGGTTTCAGAAAGAGAATGTCAACAAAGAACGGCAGAAAGGTACTTGCTCGCCGCAGAGCAAAGGGAAGAAAGACACTTTCTTACTAAAAATTAGGAATATGGTGACCTTTGGTGAAAAGCAAAACCTTAAAAGAAAACAAGGACTTTCGCAGGCTGTATTACCGCGGTAGCAGCTGCGCTTCATCATGTCTTGTAACCTATGCCGCAAAAAATCGCGCAGGCTCTGTGCGTTACGGCATTACCACAAGCAAAAAAATCGGCGGCGCAGTTGAGCGCAACCGTTCAAAGCGAGTTATCAGGGCTGCCTTTGCCGAGCTTGAGGGCAGAGTCAAGGGCAACTGGGATTTCGTTTTTGTTGCAAGAAGCGCAACATCGCAGGTTAAAATGCAGGTAATTCTTGAGCAGATGGAGAGTCAGCTTAAGAAATTGGGTGTAATAGAGTGAGAGCGTTTATCAAAAGGGTGCTGATTTTTTTAATCAGGACATATCAAATGACAATAAGCCCTCGCTTTTCACACGGCAGCTGTCGCTATCAGCCGACCTGCTCGCAGTATGCGCTTGAGGCTATCGAGGTTCACGGAATTTTTAAGGGATTGGCACTCGCCGCATGGAGAATCATGAGGTGTAACCCGTTTTGTAAGGGCGGGTGGGACCCTGTGCCTCCGCCGTCACCGAAAAAAACTAAAGAGGACAAGTAATGAACAGTATTTTACTCGCTGCCACCGTGTCAAACGGTGTAGCCTTGTTCAAGCCGCTTTACTGGGCATTCGGTAAGTGCATGGAGTTTTTGCTTTCCGTTTTGGGAAATCAATACTTTCTTGCAATCGTAATCTTCACATTCGTTACAAGATTGCTTCTTTTACCGCTCAATATAAAGCAGCAAAAGACAATGGCGAAAACCACAAGGCTTCAGCCTAAAATACAGAAAATTCAAAAGAAGTACCCTGACCCGAGAGACAGAAATAAGCTTAACGAGGAAATGCAGGCGCTTTATGCGCGTGAGGGCCACAACCCGATGCAGATGGGCTGCGGACCGATGCTTTTCCAGATGGTGTTCCTTATGGGTATCATCGGTATCATTTACTACCCTATTTCTTATGTTATCGGCGTTAGCGACTTTGTAGATCAGTCAAGCAGGATTTTAGACATTATCTTGCCGATGTATCGCGAGATTATCGGCGATCCCGATGCAAAAATCACATATCTTCAGCTCAACATTATTGAGCATTTTGACGCATACAAAGAGGTGCTTCAGGCAGAATTTCCAAAGATGTTTACAGACTCTGTTTGCGCACAGATTCACGATTTCAGAGAGGGCATGTTCCTTATTAAAGGTCTTGACATGACTGCTGTTCCGCACTGGAAGGACGGCATTATTGTTATCATCCCTATCCTCTGTCTTGTAACATCACTTGGTTCAAGCCTTATCTCAACATGGATTCAAAAGAAGAATAATCCTGCCGCAAGTCAGCAGATGGGACAGATGGCTATGATGATGCTCATGATGCCGTTTTTCTCATTCTACATTTCGTTTAAGGTTACTGCAGCAGTCGGCTTTTATTGGATTATTTCAAACATTGTTGCAATTTTGCAGCAGCTTTATATCTTCAAGGTGTTCCCGCCAAGGAAGACTCAGGCAAGAAACATGATTGAGAACACTATTGAGCGTCGCTCAAGAGAAGAAAACATTAAGAAAATCAAATAATTATCGGAGGATAATATGATAAAGGAATTTATCGGTACCGGTAAAACAATAGACGAGGCAACCGCTGCGGCAAAGCTTGGCCTTAACGCTCCCGAAACGGCAGATGTTAAGATTGAAGTTGTCGCTATGCCGGAGAAGAAGAGATTTTTCGGTCTTTTCGGCGGTGCGGATGCTCAGGTCAAGGCAAGCTACGACGACGGCAAAAAGGAAAAGAAGCCTCAGCCTTCAAAAAAGAAGGCAGCCGCAAAGGAGCCTGCCAAGAAAAAGCCTGTTGAAAAGCAGAGCGCTCCTGCTAAAAAGGAGGCTCCTGCACAGCCAAAGGCTCAAAAGCCCGAGACTGACAAGCCGGAGGATATTATTACAGAAAAGGACATTAATCTTGACAATGCGTGTGCATATCTTAAGTCAATGATTGATGCTATGAAGGTAGAGGATGCCAAGGTTACAGCCGAGGTTGTTGACGGTACGGTTCAAATGACTGTTGAGTGCGAGGATTACGGCATCATCATCGGGCGCAGAGGTGAAACACTTGATGCGCTCCAATACCTTACAAGTCTTGCAATTAAGAACGAAACAAGCAAGTATGTAAGAGTTACTCTTAATGTCGGCGATTACCGCGACAAGAGAGAGGCTACACTCAAGGCACTTGCAAGGAAGAATGCTATGTTTGTTTTAAGAACAGGCAGGCGCTATACCTTTGAGCCAATGAATCCTTATGAGAGAAGGATTCTCCATACCGCAGTTCAGGAAATCGACGGAGTTATTTCACGCTCTGTCGGTTCAGGCTTGGACCGCAAGGTTATCATTGAGCCGGAGGGCGGTGTTAAGCCTCAAGGCAGACGAGGCTCAAGCCGTGGCAGACGCTCTGACTATTCAAAAAATACAGAGCCTACTCCAAGCAGAGAAAAGCATGTTGACCGTGCAGATATGCCAAAGTTCGGCAAGATTGAGGTTAACAGGGACTAATATATTAGTTTACTATCGGGAGGGCGTGCTTTTGCCCTCCCTATCTACTATTTATCACAAATTTACGAAAGCAGGGTGAGGAAATGTCAAAATCCATCGCAGCTATTGCAACAGGCAACGCGGCAGCAGGCATCGGTGTAATTAGAATAAGCGGTGACGACGCAATCGAAATTGCGCAGAGAGTATTTACCGCAATAGACGGCACTCCCCTATCCTCGCTTGCAGGCTATACCGCAAGGTACGGCAGTGTATATAGCAACGGTGAGGCGTTTGACAATGCGGTTGCTCTCGTATTTCGTGCGCCGAAAAGCTACACAGGCGAAAATGTTGTTGAAATTTCCGTTCACGGCGGACTTTTTATTGTTGAAAAAACCTTGAAGGCAGTGCTTGATGCAGGTGCGCTTCCTGCCGGTGCAGGCGAATTTACACGCAGAGCATTTCTTAACGGCAAGCTTGATCTTACTCAGGCAGAGGGCGTTGCCGAGCTTATCTCTGCGCAGGGACAGGAGGCGGCGAGAGCCTCCTACAACATGCTTCAGGGTTCTTTGAGCAATAAGATTTCGGCAGTGCTTTCATCACTCGTTGAGTGCAGTGCGTCAATGGCGGCGTGGGTTGATTATCCCGATGAGGAAATCCCCGAGCTTACCGAGGATGCTCTCGCCGAAACACTGACAAATGCAAAAAATGAATTGAAGTCACTGCTTGATAATTACGACAACGGACAGGTTATCCTTCAGGGAATCGACACTGCAATCGTCGGCAGGGCAAACGCCGGCAAGTCAACTCTTATGAATATGCTTTCAGGCAGAGAAAAGAGCATCGTTACTCACATTGAGGGTACTACGCGCGATATTGTTGAGGACACCGTAAGGCTCGGCGGAATTGTGCTTCACCTTGCCGACACGGCAGGTCTTCGCAAAAGCGATGATGTTGTTGAGTCAATAGGAATTAAAAAGGCAATCGAAAGGCTTGAGTCGGCACAGCTGATACTTGCAGTTTTCGACAGCTCGTTACCGCTGAGCGATGACGACAAAATGCTGATTGACTCGTGCAAGGGCAAAAGGTGCGTTGCCGTTATAAATAAGACAGACCTTGAGCAAAGGGCAGACCTTTCGCTTGTTGAAAATTCGTTTAACGAGGTTGTGTTCATCAGCGCAAAAAATCACGACGGCGCGGACAGTCTTGAGCAGGCGGTTAAAAGGACAGTCGGTGCATCAGAGCTTAACGCATCACAGCCTATGCTTGCTAACGAAAGGCAAAGACGATGCGTTGCAAATGCATACAATCATATTGTGCAGGCGCTCGACGGCACACAGCTCGGCGTTACCTATGATGCAATCAATGTTATGGTTGACAGCGCTCTTGATGAGCTTCTTTCACTTACGGGCAAACGGGTATCGGACGAGGTGGTCAACAATATCTTCAGCCGCTTTTGTGTCGGTAAATAATCGGGTGATTTTATGGAATATAATGCAGGTAGTTATGATGTTATAGTAATCGGTGCAGGCCACGCAGGTATTGAAGCGTGCCTCGCCTCTTCGCGCCTTGGATGCAAAACCGCAGTGTTCACCATCAATCTTGACTGGGTGGGCAACATGCCGTGCAATCCGTCAATCGGCGGCACATCAAAGGGGCATCTTGTAAGAGAGATTGACGCTCTCGGCGGCGAGATGGGTAAGGCTGCCGACAAATACTCTATTCAGTCAAGAATGTTAAATCTCGGCAAAGGACCTGCCGTTCACTCGCTTCGTGCGCAGATTGACAGGCGTGAATATTCCGCGGGCATGAAGCATACTCTTGAATTGCAGGAAAATCTTGACATCCGTCAGGGTGAAATAGTTGATATTATAAGGCTTGATGGCGGAGAGTGGCAGGTTAAGACTCAGCTTGACGCTCTCTTTACCGCTAAGGCAGTGATTATCGCAACAGGTACCTTCCTCGGCGGCAGAGTGTATATCGGCGATGCTTCTTATGAAAGCGGACCGGACGGCATGTTCCCTGCTACGCGACTTGCCGAAAGCCTGAAAAGGCTTAACATTCCGCTTCGCAGATTTAAAACAGGAACTCCGTCAAGAGTTAACAGGCGCTCGATTGATTTTTCCAAAATGGAAATTCAGGAGGGTGACGAGGAAACGGTGCCGTTTAGCTTTGACACCGACACTCCGCCCGAAAACAAGGCGGTGTGCCACATCACATACACAAACGAGGATACAAAAAGGATTGTCCTTGATAATATCCACCGAAGCCCTATGTATTCAGGCAAGATTGAGGGCAAGGGACCGAGATACTGTCCGTCGTTTGAGGACAAAATCATGCGTTTTGCAGACAAAAAAAGGCATCAGCTTTTCGTTGAGCCGTGCGGACTGAACACGGAGGAAATGTACCTTCAGGGACTCAGCTCGTCACTGCCGGAGGATGTTCAGCTTGATTTTATCCACACCATTCCGGGACTTGAAAATGCGCAGGTCATGAGAACTGCCTATGCGATTGAATACGACTGTGTTGATCCTACCGCTCTTAATGCTACTCTTGAATTTAACAGCATCAGCGGTCTTTACGGCGCGGGACAATTTAACGGCTCAAGCGGATACGAGGAGGCTGCGGCGCAGGGACTCGTTGCAGGCATCAACGCCGCAAGGAAGGTGCAGGGCAAGGAGCAGATTGTACTTGACAGAGGTGGCTCTTATATAGGTACGCTTATCGACGACCTTGTAACAAAGGGATGCACCGACCCGTACAGAATGATGACCAGCAGGAGCGAGTACCGACTTGTTTTAAGGCAGGATAACGCCGATGTCAGACTCACTCCGCTCGGCTACGAAATAGGCTTGATTTCTCAGGAAAGATATGATAAATTTATAAGCAAGGAGCGTTTGGTTGCCGCTGAAAGAGAAAGGATTGAAAATAAGTCAATCCCGCTTACCGACACACTTCAGCAAATCCTTGTCGATTGCGGTACAACCGAGCTTGATCGAGGCTGTAAGATGATTGAGCTTATCAAGCGTCCGCAGCTTTCCTATAAGGCGCTCTCCCCTGTTGACGACGACCGTCCCGATTACGACAATTCGATTTTCGAGCAGGTTGAGATTGCCGTTAAATATGAGGGTTATATTGCAAGGCAGGAGCAGCAGATTAAGGAAATGCGCAGGATTGAATGTAAAAAAATCCCGGACGATATTGATTATAGCTCTCTTAAAGGCTTACGGCTTGAGGCGGTCGAAAAGCTCAGCGCAATCAGACCTCAAAATTTGGGACAGGCAAGCAGAATCAGCGGTGTTAACCCTGCCGATGTTGCCGCTCTTAATATTATATTGGAGTCATTATGATAAACTACGATTTACTCAAAGCCGAATGTGAAAAAATCGGCGTTGACCTCGGCGAATTCGGCGCCGACCGCTTTGATACTTATGCAGAAAGGCTTGTGCGCTGGAATGAGCATGTTAATTTAACCGCTATAACAGATCCTGATGAAATTGTGATTAAGCATTTTATCGACAGCCTTTACGCTAATAAATATGTTAACTTTAAGCCGGGTGAAAGCCTTATTGATGTCGGCACGGGCGCAGGCTTTCCCGGACTCCCTATCCTTATCGCAAATCCCGAGCTTGAGGTTAATTTCCTTGACAGCTCACAAAAAAGAATCGGATTTATTAAGGATGTCCTTAACAACATGGGACTCATCGCAAAAAGGACTCACGAGCGCGCTGAGGATTTGGGCAGAGACCTTGATTTTCGCGAGCAGTACGACTATGCCACAGCAAGAGCAGTCGCTCCGCTCAATGTGCTTTGCGAGTATTGCCTGCCGTTTGTTAAGGTTGGCGGCTTGTTTGTTTCACTGAAAGGCTCAAACGGTATGCAGGAGCTTGAGAATGCAAGGCACGCGATTGAGGTTCTCGGCGGCGAGGTTGCCAAGGCTGAGGAGTACGAGCTGCCTAACGGCGACGGCAGATGCATTGTTATAATCAGAAAAGTTTCGCAAACTCCGACAAAATATCCAAGAAAGCCTAAAAAAATTGATTCCAAGCCACTTTAAAAGATAAATATATGTCGAAGCAAAAGGATTTCTCACGATGGGAAATCCTTTATTTATTTGAAACATTATGCTATAATTCAATCATGGAACGAGGGGTACGACGGTGATTATAAATGGAGCAAATAATTCAAATACCAACAGAAAAGCTGCTTCCAAACCCCTACCAGCCACGAAAGCAGTTTAAAAGCGAGGACATGCTCTCGCTTGCAGACTCAATCAAGGAAAACGGAGTTTTGCAGCCGTTGCTTTGCAGGCAAATCAACAACAGCGACTACTATGAGCTTGTTGCCGGCGAAAGAAGGCTTCGCGCGTCTATCCTTGCTAATTTGCAGACAGTGCCGTGCATCATCATTGATTGCGACTACGAATCGAGCGCAGTTTACTCTATTCTTGAGAATATTCAAAGAAGCGACCTTGATTTCTTTGAGGAGGCGCAGGCAATCAATCATTTGATGACAAGCTTTGGATTAACGCAGGAGCAAATCGGCAAAAAGCTCGGCAAAAGCCAGTCTGCCCTGTCAAACAAGCTTAGGCTGCTTCGCCTGCCGGCAGATGTCAGGTATTTTATAGAAAAGGAAGGCTTAACCGAGCGTCACGCCCGTGCACTTCTTAAGCTTGACACTGAAAAGGATATGTGGACAACCCTTAAGGCAGTCACGGAGAAAAAGCTTAACGTGGAACAAACAGAGGCGTATATTGCAAATTTGACCGACAAAACGGTTAAGCCAAAGAAGAATGTAATTAAAATATTTAAGGATGTCAGGATTTTCGTCAACACATTTAACAAGGCTATCGCCACAATGAAGGAGGCAGGCATAAATGCCGAGTCAAACAAGACGGAAACCGACGAATATATCGAATACAGAGTTAGAATTCCAAAGGAAGCGCACAATCAGGCACACCTCAGCCTTAAATCTGTGTAGTGCGCATTAAATTCGCTTAAAACGGGAAACCGTTTTAACATATTCTCCTCTTTTCATCACGCGGAAAAAACGGGTATGCTTATGCTGCTCGTTTTTTCTGCTTTTTGCAGTTATTATGTATTTATTTGTAAAAGTGCGCCTGCCCTCTTGTGTTTCATGTGTAACATCAATACAATATATAGATTTTCATATAAACCTCATATAATATGAAATTGTTTGATGTAAACTGTTGTTTATGATAAATGTTATATATAAATGTATCAGCTATGCGTTGAATTTGAATGTTTCATGTGAAACATCTATATATAGTGCTATCCCCTGCCTCGAACACAATTTTTGAAAAATAATCTGTAATGTTTCATGTGAAACACTTGAGATACGGATGAATATGTAGTATAATTACATGCATGGAGGTGTAGCTATGGGCAAAACTGTGTCAATTTTTAACCAAAAGGGCGGAGTCGGCAAAACTACGACATGCGTTAACTTTGCAGCCGCTCTCGGCATCAAGGGCAAAAAGACATTACTTGTAGATCTCGATCCTCAGGGCAACACTACGAGCGGTGTCGGTATAGACAAGGCAGACCTTGAGGCTTCAACCTACGATATTCTAATCAATGACACTCCTGCAAAGGATATTCTAATCAACACGGAATTTAAAAATTTAGACCTTCTCCCTGCTGATATGAACCTTGCAGGCGCTGAATTAGAGCTTGCAGAGCAGGAAAACCGCTTTAAAGCACTCAAAAAGGCACTTGCACCGCTTGTTATGGAATATGATTTCGTAATCATAGACTGTCCGCCAAGCTTGGGACTGCTGAGTCTTAATGCGTTAACCGCATCGGACACGCTGATAGTTCCGTTGCAGTGCGAATACTTTGCACTTGAGGGTTTGAGCCAGCTTTTGAGCACCGTTAGAACGGTTAAGCAGCATTATAATGAGCATCTTGAGCTTGAGGGTGTTGTGTTTACAATGTTTGATACAAGGCTTAAGCTTAATGCGCAGGTTATCGAAGAGGTTGACAAATATTTTCCAAATAAGACATACAAATCAAGAATACCGCGCAGTGTTAAGCTTGCGGAATCACCAAGCTTCGGCAAGCCGATATTTTATTATGAGAAATACTCAAAGCCTGCCTTTGCTTACAAAAAGCTTGCCGAGGAGTTCTTGAAAAAGCAATAACAACAGTTTGAATGAAATATTATCGTCAAATAACAAATTGTTAAATGATGTGACAGTTGAATGCGTTTGTGCAATCGGTAAATGTTATTTCACATAAATAAATACGAAAAAAGCACACGTTAAACGACGAATATCGCAAATACTGTCTAACAAAACCTATACAGGAGGAGAATATGGCAAAGAAACAATCAGGTCTTGGCAAGGGACTCGGCGCGCTCATGCTCGAGAATTCCGTTGACGAAATGACCGCTACCAACACTCTGCCACTCAGCGAGATTATTCCCAACAAGGAGCAGCCTCGAAAAACATTTGACGAGGGCGCTCTTCAGGAGCTTGCCGACAGCATCGTTCAGCACGGCGTGCTTCAACCGCTTCTTGTTAGGCCGTTGCCTGCAGGAGGCTATCAGCTTGTTGCCGGTGAGCGCAGGTGGAGAGCATCAAGAATCGCAGGTCTTAAGGAGGTTCCCGTTGTAATCAAGGAGCTTTCCGATGTTGAAACAATGGAGATAGCAATTATTGAAAATCTCCAAAGGGAAGACTTAAACCCGATTGAAGAGGCAGAGGGCTTGCAGGCACTTATCGACAAGTGCGGCTTTACACAGGAGGATGTTGCTGTTTCGGTCGGCAAGTCGCGTCCTGCAATCGCAAACTCGTTAAGGCTTTTAAAGCTTCCGCAGGAGGTTCGCGACATGACAAGAAAGGGCGAAATCTCCGCAGGTCATGCCAGAGCGCTTTTAGCCTTTGACAACGGAGCGTTGATTTTTGAGGTTGCGCAGAGTATAATCAAAAACAAGCTTACCGTTCGTGATGTTGAGCGCCTTGCAAAAATGGCAGACAAGGAGGGTGCAACACCTCGTTCACGCGCAAAAAGGCGTGATCCGTTTTATGACGAGGTTGAGCTTTCGCTTCAAGAGGTGCTTGGCAGAAAGGTTAAGGTATATAACGGCAGAGGCAGGGGAACACTTGAAATTGAGTTCTACTCTGCAGAGGATTTGAAAAACATCGCAAACAAATTAGGCGAGGAATAATAGGAGAATAATATGCTTGATATTAAATTTGTAAGGGAAAATCCGGAAATTGTTAAGGAAAACATTAAGAAAAAGTTTCAGGACAGGAAGCTTCCGCTCGTTGATGAGGTAATCGCTCTCGACGAGGAGAGAAGAGCAGCTATTGCAAGGGCAGACGAGCTTCGTGCAAACAGAAACAAGCTTTCTAAGGAAATCGGCGCACTCATGTCTCAGGGCAAAAAGGAAGAGGGAATGGCTCTTCGTGAGCAGGTTACCGCGCAGGCAAAAGAGCTTGAGGAGCTTGCTTCAAGGGAAAAGGAGCTTAACGACAGAGTTACACAAATCATGATGTCAATTCCAAACATCATTGACGACAGTGTTCCTATCGGTAAGGACGACAGCGAGAATGTTGAGGTTCAGCGCTACGGCGAGCCTGTTGTTCCCGATTATGAAATTCCGTACCACACTGACATTATGGAAAAATTTGACGGCATAGACCTTGAGTCTGCCGGCAGAGTTGCAGGTAACGGCTTTTACTATCTTATGGGCGACATTGCAAGGCTTCACAGTGCGGTCATCAGCTACGCACGCGACTTTATGATTGACAGAGGCTTCACCTATGTTGTGCCTCCGTTCATGATTAGGTCAAATGTTGTAACAGGTGTTATGAGCTTTGAGGAAATGGACGCCATGATGTACAAAATTGAGGGCGAGGACCTCTATCTTATCGGCACATCGGAGCATTCGATGATAGGCAAGTTCATCGACACAATCACTCCTGAGGAGGAGCTTCCAAAGACTCTCACATCATATTCACCGTGCTTCCGCAAGGAGAAGGGTGCTCACGGCATCGAGGAGAGAGGCGTTTACAGAATTCATCAGTTTGAAAAGCAGGAAATGGTTGTTGTCTGCAAGCCTGAGGAGTCAAAAATGTGGTTTGACAAGCTTTGGCAGAACACCGTTGACCTCTTTAGAAGCCTTGATATTCCTGTTCGTACTCTTGAGTGCTGCTCGGGCGACCTTGCAGACCTTAAGGTTAAGTCGGTAGATGTTGAGGCTTGGTCACCGAGACAGCAGAAATACTTTGAGGTTGGCTCATGCTCAAACCTTACAGATGCTCAGGCAAGAAGACTTAAGATCAGAGTAAAGGGTGAGGACGGAAATTATCTTGCTCATACGCTCAACAATACTGTTGTTGCTCCGCCGAGAATGCTTATCGCCTTCCTTGAGAATAATCTTCAAGAGGACGGCAGCGTTCTTATTCCGCAGGCACTTCGTATGTACATGGGCGGCAAGGACAGGATTGTTCCGACGAAATAATGCAAATTGCTTTATATGTAATCGGTGGAGCGGCAGTGGCTATGGCTTTGCTGCCGCTCCTGCATCGTGTGTTTAACAGTGGGTGTGCAGTGCAGATTTTAGCAGGCGCAGCGCTGATTTTTATTGGATTTAGGTGGGACAGCCTTACCTTTTTTCAGCAAAAATATTTGGCGTCGCTGATTTTACTTGTGCTTGTGATTTACTGTTATTTTTACAACAAAATAGTGAGCGAGGGCAGGGGGCAGACCTCGAATAAAAGCACCTTGATTGTGCTTGGCTGCAGAATCAGGGGAGATGTGCCGTCGCTTGCGCTTGAAAAAAGGATTGACTGCGCCTTTGCGTATCTTATGGAAAATCCCGACAGCGTTGCCATATTGAGCGGCGGACAGGGCGAGGACGAGAATTTGACAGAGGCACAGTGCATGTACAATCACTTGACCGACAGGGGAATTGACAAAAGCAGGCTGTTTCTTGAGGAACGATCCGTTAACACAGACGAAAATATTTGCTTTTCGCTCAAAATCATCGAGGACAACGGCTTATCAAAGGATGTTGCAATCGCAACCTCGGAATATCATCAGCTGCGCACAAGAATGATTTGCGAAAGGTACGGCTTGAGCGCGTCACCGTACAGCTCAAAAACGCACCCGATGATTTTGCAGGTGTTTGTCAACCGCGAAATGCTTGCAATTGTCAAGGAAAAGCTAATGCCGAATATAAAGGTTAAGTTATAGATTTCAGTTGGATATAAAAAGCGGGCGAACAATGTTCGCCCCTACGGGATTCGCGGAAATATAGATTGTTGTTGAGATTTTATATTTTGTGCGGGCGAACACTGTTCGCCCCTACGGAGTTCGTGGGAATGTAGATTGTCGTTGAGAATTTACATTTTTTCGTGCGCACGGAGTTTTGTACAAAAGGGAGCAGCCTCATGCGAGGCTGCTCCCTTTATTGCATTATTTTGTTGTCATGCTGTCAGGCTCGTCGGGGAGCTGATCAACTCCGCCGAGAGCATCCTTGAGTCCCAAATCCTTCTTAATCATTGTTGTTGAAACACCGGGAGTCCTGTCAAGGAAGACGAGCTCGCAGTAATCCTTGAGGTAATCGAATTTGTCGCTCCCTGCCCAGTCACCGCCCATGACAACAGTGTCGATATGATAATTTTTAACATCATCAATCTTCTGCTCCCATGTGTTTTCCGGGATAACGAGGTCAACATACCTGATAGCCTCAAGCATCTTTTTTCTTGTTTCGTAGGTGTGATAAGCCTTTTTGCCCTTGCCGGCGTTGAACTCGTCGGTGGATAACGCCACAACCAAATAGTCACCCATAGCCTTTGCCCTCTGAAGCAGGCGAATGTGACCGTAGTGAAGCAGGTCAAAGGTGCCGTAAGTTAAAATTCTTTTCATCTAAATCATTACCAATACACAATAATTATCTGTTGCTGTACATTTTGTCATAATAGTCCTGATATTCGCCTGAAATGATAGTTTCCCACCACTCCTTGTTGTCGAGATACCAAGCGATAGTCTTCTTAATGCCGTCTGCAAATTTTGTTTCGGGGAGCCAACCGAGCTCGCTGTGAATCTTTGTAGGATCGATAGCGTAGCGCATGTCGTGTCCCTTTCTGTCTGCAACATAGGTGATTAAATCCTCGCTCTTGCCAAGCTCCTTACAAATAAGCTTAACAATGTCGATATTCTTCATCTCATTGTGACCGCCGATGTTGTAAACCTCGCCGACTCTGCCGTTGTGGATGATAAGGTCGATAGCCTTGCAGTGATCCTCAACATAGAGCCAGTCGCGAACATTGAGTCCCTCGCCGTAAACAGGGAGCGGCTTGTCGTTGAGAGCGTTTGCAATCATAAGCGGGATAAGCTTCTCAGGGAAATGATAAGGACCGTAGTTATTTGAGCAACGGCTGATTGTAACAGGAAGACCGAATGTTCTGTAATAAGCAAGAACAAGAAGGTCAGCGCCTGCCTTTGATGAGCTGTATGGTGATGATGTGTGGATAGGAGTCTCCTCAGTGAAGAAGAGGTCAGGTCTGTCAAGCGGAAGATCGCCGTAAACCTCGTCGGTTGAAACCTGATGATAACGCTTAATTCCGTACTTGCGGCAAGCGTCCATAAGTGTTTGTGTGCCGAGAATATTTGTTTTAAGGAAGATTCCCGGATCCTCGATTGAGCGATCAACATGTGACTCTGCCGCAAAGTTTACAACAATGTCAGGATGCTCCTCCTCAAACAGCTTTTCAACTGCCTCCCTGTCGCAAATGTCAGCCTTAACAAATCTAAAGTTAGGGTTGTCCATCACAGGAGCAAGTGTTGAAAGATTACCTGCATAGGTGAGCTTGTCAAGGCAGATTATGCGGTAATCGGGATGCTTGTCAAGCATGTGAAACACAAAGTTTGAGCCGATAAAGCCGGCACCGCCTGTTACAATAATTGTCATGGATAAATTCCTCCTATTAAATATCGCCGTTTGCAACGCGCTTTAAGTATTTGCCGTAGTCCGACTTGCCATACTTTTTAGCCGATTGCATAAGCTTATCTTTATCAATCATACCTGTTCTGAAAGCGATTTCCTCAGGTGCTGAAATTCTTATACCCTGCTGGCACTGAATAGTCTTAACAAAGTCTGCAGCATCGATAAGGCTCTCCATAGTGCCGGTATCGAGCCAAGCAAATCCTCTGCCGAGAAGCTTAACATCAAGCTCGCCGTTTTCAAGATAAACTCTGTTAAGGTCTGTAATTTCAAGCTCACCGCGCTCCGACGGCTTTTGCTTTTTTGCATATTCAACACAGCGGTTATCGTAGAAATAAAGACCGGTGATTGCAAAGTGTGACTTTGGCTTCTTTGGCTTTTCCTCAACGGAAAGAACCTTGCCGTCGTCGTCAAATTCAACTATACCGAATCTTTCCGGATCGTCAACACGATAGCCGAATACGGTTGCACGATGATTTTCCTGTGCGTTTCTCTTTGCCTCGTTAAGAATTGTGCCGAAGCCTGCACCGTAGAAAATATTGTCGCCAAGCACCATTGCACAGCAATCGTCGCCGATAAAGTCCTCACCCAAAATAAACGCCTGTGCAAGTCCGTCCGGAGATGGCTGAACCTTGTAGGTAAGCTTAACGCCGTACTGACTGCCGTCGCCGAGAAGCCTCTCAAAGTTAGGCAAATCGGTTGGGGTTGAAATAATAAGAATGTCATCAATTCCTGCAAGCATCAATGTGCTCAGCGGATAGTAAATCATCGGTTTGTCGTAAATCGGAAGCAGCTGCTTTGATGTTACCATTGTGAGTGGGTAGAGTCTTGTGCCGCTGCCGCCTGCTAAAATTATACCTTTCATACGCTCCTCCTTTTACAGTGAATAAACTATTATTCCTGCAACAATTACTGAAAGACCTATAAATTTCTTTAATCCGATTTTTTCCTTAAGGAAAATTTTGCTCAGTATCGCTATGAATACATACTGTGATGCCGCAAGAATAGGACCGAACGAAAGCGGCACGCCCTTGTATGCATAGATTGTGCAAAATGTTGCACCGAAAAAGATTGCATAAGAGATGATAACATAAGGATTCAAGTATTCCTTAATTACGCTCTCATATTTTTTGCCTGCGCTCTTCTTTAACAAAATTTGTGCGATTGACGAAACAAATACGCCCGCAAGATAAATTAAAATAAATATTGTTTTATTCATCACTCGTCACCACTATGATCACGCCGACAATGACGATGACTGCACCCAATATCATATTCCATTTAATAGCTTCCTTAAAGAAAAGCACACCCCACAAAATGCCCCAAATCATTTCAGCCGATTTGTTGCAAAATGCAGTTGTCAAATTTATGTGCTTAAGCACCTGCTGCCACACGATTGCATATACGCCGAGAATACCGATAATTCCGCCGTAGCAAAGGATAAACTTGAAGGACATAAAGTCCTGCGTTGCTGCTATCTTTGAACAGATGCCGCTTAATGAATAAAACAGCACCAAAACATGCAGCACAAGAAAATACTTGATTTTGCCTGTCTTTTTTTCGTTTTCCATATATTACTCCGCTGATTTCATTGCATTTGCAACATCTAAAATTGCGTCCTCGATAGACATTGTAGGCTCAAAGCCGGTGTCTGCCTTGAGTCTGTCGATTGAAACATCCCAAACGACCTCGTCAAGCGGGTCTGCAATATCTGCAAATTTGATTTGTGATTTTGAATTTGTAAGCTCAATGCACTTTTTAGCCAAATCAACGTTGGAAATTAGGTTGTAGCTTGCAAGGTTGTAAACGCCCTGTGCATTTGAGTTGATTGCCTTCCACAACGCAATAGCAATATCCCTTGCATGAATATATGTCTGCTGTCTTGTGCCCTTACCGTAAAGAACGATGTCCTCGTTGCTAAGCGCCTTTCTGACAAAGGTAGGGAAGATAGTTTTAGGATTATCGCCCTCGCCGACCGGTGAGCAAATTCTAAAGCTTGCAGTTCTTAAGCCGTGAGTATATGTTGCATACTCTGCAAGAAGCTCCTGCATGTGCTTTGTGATATGATAAACTGTCGGTGGGTGGAGAGGATGCTCCTCCGTGATGGGATGCTGCTTCGGAGTTCCTATAACAGGCAGGCTTGAAAGCTGAACCAAAACAGGAATTTTCTTTGCCTCGCATAATTCAATAAGTCTTTGAGTGCCGGTGCAGTTGTTTGCAACAACCTCAATCTCGTAAGGCTCGTGGCGCATGTCTGCCGCAAGGTGAACTACTGCATCAACAGTGTCAATCTCTGTGTAATCAAAGATTTTGCCAACCTTGTTTGAAAACAAGTCACAGCTTACATACTCGTCACATTCTGTTTTCGGCTGCTCGCTTCTGCCGAGTCCTACAACATAGCAGCCCTGCTGGCGAAGATATTTACATACATGACTGCCGATAAACCCATTTGAGCCTGTTAAAAGAATTTTCATGCGTTGCTTCTCCTTTCAGTCTTCAAATTCAATCTTAATATTATCATTGAAATGACGAACAGCCTCAAGCGCCTCGTCATAATTGTCGTATTTGTAGTAGATGTATGCCACACGCTCGTTCATGTAGTCCTCAAGCCTCTCGCCCGGCTGGAGCATTTCGATGGTCTGGAAGATGTGTGACTTAATATCATCGGGAATTGTGTATGATTTCAGCACGCCGTTGCGCCTTGCCATAATTCCGTGATGACCTGCAAATTTTGCCTTAGGCGGCTCCGATTTAAGCACGGAAAGGTCCATGCCCGTTTCAGCCCTGATGAGAGCCTCGTCCCAAGGAAAGCCGTTCATAACATTTGCAACGGTGAGATACTGATTGCCGAGCGCTCTTCTCATAAGCTCGATGATGTACGGCTTGCCGTCCTTAACAATGTACTGAAGTGTAAGCATACCGTCAACAAGATTAAGCTCGTTGCAGATTTTTTCAATCGATTCATAAAGCTCTGCCTGAATATCGTCGATACCTCTTGCAGGGAAAAGCTCCGCCTGAATAAGATAAGGATTGATAGGCGAGAAGCAGTCGTTGCTTACAGAGGAAACGACCTTCTTATCCTTGATAAAGGTGTGTATGGTCTGCTGGTCGCCAACGATATAAGGCTCAATTACAATGTGCTTTGCTCTTGAACGGTTGAATGCGTTTTCAATAGCAAATTCAGCCTCTTCAATATTCTCTGCCTTAAGGATACCCTTGCCGCCTGTTAGGTCGGTTGCCTTAACGATAATCGGATACTCTGCCGTTTTGATGTATTCAATTGCGTCCTCCTTGCTGTCAAAGGGAACGGAATACGGCGCTCTCAAGCCGAGCTTTTGAATGAACTCCTTAAACAAGTCCTTTTGATGAAGGATGTTTGCATTTTCGTATGTGTCATGACCGGGCCAGCCCATCTGCTCTGCAACATAAGCCGCGGTGATAACGCCGAAGTCGTTAGCACACGACACAATTCTGTCAATATTATGCTCTTTAACAATTTTTAAAATTGCTTCCTTGTTTGAATAGTCAGCCTCGATATATTCATCAGCATGAGAGTGACCGATAAGCTTTGGATTGTTACCGCTTGTGATAACGTAGTATC